>JAEUUB010000595.1 GCA_016787745.1 Cyclobacteriaceae bacterium | reverse complement strand
TGAGTGCGGCAGCAATCACTTTTCCCGATGATAAATGCTTTAGTGACAACGGAAAGATTGTGGTAACAGCGAATAGGGGTCAAGCGCCCTTCCAATTTAAGCTGAATGATGAACCCTGGCAGACCGATTCGGCTTTTAATCAACTCGATAAAGGCATCTACAAAGTAAGCATACGGGATGCAAATAATTGCTTGTATCAGTTTTATTCCCGTGTGGAGCATGGGTTTACCGGTGTAAGTTACAGTCGGGATATTCAGCCCATCCTAAGCAAGAATTGTAATACAGCAGGTTGCCATAACGGAGATGCGGGTGCATCTCTCAACTTTACCAATTTTAGTAATGTACGCTGGTATGGAACTATTCTGATAAAGTATGCGAGCAGACAACACCGGCAACCCCCTATACTACAACAGGAGATAGACTACATCCGTTGTTGGGTAGAAGATGGCAAACTAAATAACTAACTCTCCAACTATTTCGCCAGCGCTGCCATTTTCTCCATTCTGCTCTTAAGCCGGGCAATTGCTTCCAGATATTTTTGTTCCCACTTTTTAAGATTAGCCGTTTCACGATTGGCGGCTTCGTATTGAAATGCAGGTAACATCCAGGATGCATAGCCGCTGTAAGGATCGGGAGAGGCATACAGCGAACGATACCAACTTCCGTATTGCATTCCTTCCTTATCAATCCATTGACGTTCCAGTGCCAGCAACTCCTGATTGATTGCTTTGGTATTTTTTGTATTCGCTGATTTTAATGCGGCCTCACATTCTTCACCGATTTTTTTCAGGTCATCGGCCGCTTTGATAAGGGCATCGAAGGAAAAGGGAGTCGGTGTTTTGTCATAGGCCTTCGTAAGTTTTTGTAAACCTTCAAAGTGTGTGTGAAGGTCGGTTCCATATCGACTGATATCATAAGGAATAACATCGGCATTAGCCAAGCGCAAGGCCATCATACCAAAAACCTGTTCTACCAACGGCCCCATTTTGAAGGTAGGATCACAGAAACGTTCGTAGTAGGCGAAGCTGTCGAAATTTGAGTGATAGATGCTATGCCCTCCTGTCCCTCCATTCCAGGACGGAATACCTACGTGGGTATAAAATGCAATGTGATCGGATCCGCCCCCCAAATTCCCCAGCGGAGGCTCGGGTGTGGTGCGCTTGCCTAACCAAACATCAAACACTGACTTGGAGGAGTCGGGGAATGGAATTGACTTGGTTGTGTTGATAGCCAATCCTTTTAACGATGGACTCGAAGCGGCACCAAAGTTTCTGCCTGTTACCGCACCATCGGCATTGAAGTAAGCAACACCTTTGGCATCCAACTCATCGCGAAACTGTTCTACCCATTCGGTGGAACCGATCACGCCTTGCTCTTCGGCATCCCAGTGTGCGATCTTTATAGTGCGCTTGGGTTTTTGGCCCGCTTGTGAAAGTTTACCCAGCGATTCGCTTAATGCGAGCAGCATAGCCGTGCCACTGTTTGGATCGGTAGCACCAAAGGCCCAGGCATCGTAATGCGCTCCGGCAATAATCCATTGATCGGGATTCTCACTTCCCACTAAAGTTCCTACAACATTATACACGCGTTGTATTTCTCTTTTTTGGGTAACATTAATTCTCACCTTTAATTCAGGTCCACCTTCCAACCTATACGTGTATGGCAAACCACCTTGCCAGCCGGACGGAACAACACGCTGGCCCTTCATCCTACCTATAATTTCTTTTGCCGCGCCATAGGGTAATGGCAAAACAGGGATTGAATGCATTCCTTTTACTTCTTCGGGTTTCTTCCGGGTTATTTTCTTTTTTCCGTCAACGGGCAGGGCAGGCTCAAAAGGCGTGAGCGGATCACCCGTCCAGTCAAGAGTAAGCAAGGACCCGCGTTGAATACTGCTCTCATCATAGTATGGACCTTCCGGATAAACAAGCCCCTTCATATATCCACTGTCACCCGGATCCGTAAAAATGATTAAGCCGGCTGCCCCATTTTCTTCGGCATACTTTGCTTTATAGCCTCTGAAATTTCCACCATAGCGGGCCAACACAATTTTCCCCTTTACGGAGATGCCGAGGGCTTTCAGTTTTTCAAAATCTTCCTTGCGACCAAAGTTTGCATACACAACTTCACCCGTAACATCGCCTGTACCCGAGTATGCATTAAATCCTACAGGAAGATTAGCATCCGATGAAAAGGGATCTTCCTTGTGGATGTACTCTTTATTGTTGAGCGGCAGGCGAATAGGTTCAACTAATTCCACATAAGCGGTGCCGGGCATTACGGGCAAATAAATATCGTACGGAAAAATCTCTATCTGAAAACCAGCCTTACGCATCACATCTGCCATATAGTCGCGAACGCGTTCGTTGGCTTTGGAGCCAGCGATATGGGGTTCTTTGGTTAAGTTTTTTAAATGATTTTTATAACGCTCACTTTCTTGTAGCGAAAGAAAGGTTTCTTCTGTTTTGGTTTGAACTGCCTGGCTGTTTGCTGAAAAGCCGGTAAAGTTTTGTGCAAACGAGAATGAGTACGCAAAGATCAGAAGTAGATAAAGATATTTCATGGTGACTAAAATTTGTGGGAATAAAGCAAATGTTTCTGAGCCCGCGAAAGACAATTTTGTAGACGGCAAAAAAGATGGCTTCTTTGAGTTTACACCTTGTCAGCTTTATTGCGGCTGCTTCGCAAAAAGATAAATAATGTACCCGGGTACCATCGTGCCTACTGAATAAAGAATGATTTTGAAGTCCTCAATGGCTACATAATAGATCATCCACGAGGTACAGGCTATAAAAGCAACGGGCGGGATTGGATACAAGGGAATCTTGAAATGATCGGTAGTAGTGTTCCTTTTTCGAAGAAAGAAAATTCCAAAGACAGTCATCACGGTAAAAATGGATAAACTTACAGAGATGTACTGAATGATTTCTTTAAAGGAACTTACAAGAACTAAAAAGATCGACCAGCCGGCTTGCACCAGAATAGCCAGGTAAGGCATATCGTATTTGTTCTTACTAGTAAAGGACTTCAACAGGGGATAATCCTCGCCCATTGCCTCCGTAACGCGTGGGCCTGCTATGGTCATAGCGCTTAAGGTTGAGAGCAGCGCAAAACTAAAGATACCCGAAAAAATAAATCCGGCTTTGCTTCCAAACAATTTATGCGCAACTACATTTCCAATATCGTTTTGCCCTTGCAACTCCTGAAAGGTAGCTGTATAAAGAAACATTCCATTCAAAGAAAGATAAATGAGGGTAACGAGTACAGTGCCCAATACCAGGGAGACCGGTAAGTTGCGCGAAGGATTGTCAAGATTACCCGCAATGTATGCTGAGGCGTTCCAGCCCGTATACGCGTACACAACAAATACCAACGATATGGCAAAGCCAGGACTAAGAATTAAATCCCAATCGCCCGACTGCGGTAGAAAATGAATTTCTGTTTTGTTTACCGAATTGATAAAGAAGGGCGCGATGCAGAAGAAAGCGATAAGCGTTAGTTTCAATCCGGTAAGGAAAGTTTGAGCACGACCACCAGTTTTAACACCGAACCAATGAATTACCGAAACAAGCAGGATCGCAAGTACGGCAATCACTTTCGTGGAGATTCCAATAGCTTCGGTTGCATACTCGCCAATGGCGATGGCCACGGCTGAGATAGCTCCGGCAAAACCCACCAGGGCGCTCATCCAGCCGCTAAGAAACCCAAGTGTTGGATGAAAGATTTTACTTAGATACAAATATTCTCCACCCGATTTTTTTAGGGTAGTGGCAATTTCAGCATACGTCAATGCTCCGCACAAGGCCACAACTCCACCCAGTAACCACAACGTTAGTATGGTAAACCCCGAGGGCAACGGGCCAACCTGATATCCCAAGGAAGTAAATACTCCCGTGCCGATCATATTGGCGATAACCAGCATGATGGCTACCGATAAGGTATAGTTTTTGGATAAGCTCATTTATGCCGAGAAGATGAGAAATGGTAAGGAAAAACCAAAGTAAAGCAACGGCATTTCTAATTCCCCGAAAACAATTGTGTTTAGACTTCGAACTTCTTACTTTTCAGTTTATTCCCAATCTCTATGAAAAGCATATTTTCCCTACTCATTTTTGTGTTCAGTTCATTTTGTGTCCTTTCGCAGGATGTAAGAAAAGATTCTGTTTTTATGCGTACGCATTACGACAAGAAGGAGTATCAGATTCCTATGCGGGATGGCATAAAACTCTTCACAGTGGTTTATACCCCAAAGGATAAGTCAAAAACCTATCCGATTCTTATGAATCGTACCTGTTACAACGCTTCTTCGTATGCGGATTTTAAAACCTTTGGCCATCCTTCCCATTACCTGGTGCACGATCTGTACATTCTTGCGTTTCAGGATGTGCGGGGCCGGTACATGAGTGAAGGTACGTTTGATAACATGCGTCCAAATATTCCTGGTAACGACCGAAAGAACAAAACGGCTGTGGACGAAAGTTCTGATACCTGGGATACGATTGACTGGATGATTAAGAATATTTCAGGCAATAATGGTAAGGTGGGGATGTATGGAATATCCTATCCCGGTTTTTATACAGCCGCTGCTTTGCCCGATGCCCATCCTGCATTAAAAGCGTCATCGCCACAGGCACCTATCTCTGATTTCTTTTTTGACGACTTTCATCATCAGGGTGCGTATCTGCAAAGTTATACCGCTGCCTTTGCTGTTTTCGGGTATCAGAAAGAAGGGCAAACCCGAAAAGATTGGTTTGAGGATGAACTGAAGCGTTTCTACAGTGTGCCCGTAAAAGATGGCTATCAGTTTCATTTGGATAACGGTCCGCTGAAAACAATAACAGAAAAATATCACAACGACAATTTTTTTTGGCAGCAGATAATCGACCACCCCAACTACGATGAATTCTGGCAGCAACGAAATCTCTTGCCCCACTTAAAAAATATAAAGCCGGCTGTGATGACTGTGGGTGGCTGGTTTGATGCGGAAGATTTGTACGGACCTTTAAATATCTACAAAGCGGTTGAACAGAGTAGTCCGGGAGCGTATAACACGTTGGTGATGGGACCTTGGGGCCATGGTGACTGGGCGCATGAAGCGGGGAAGTCAACACACAACCACATTTATTTTGGCGATAGCATTTCAACTTTTTATCAGCGCGAGATTGAGCGTACGTTTTTTGCTTTTCATTTGAAAGGGGAAGGCGCGCCTGCCTTGCCCGAAGCCTATATGTTTGATACAGGAAAAAAGGAATGGAAAAAATTTGATACGTGGCCACCCAAAGATGCGGCCCGGCTTCACCTCTACTTTGGAGAAAATGGCAAACTGAGTATTAATAAACCTGCTAAGGAACAAGCAGTTTTTGAATACATCAGTGATCCCGCCAAGCCCGTGCCCTACACATCCCAAATTGAGGGATTAACATTTACCCCACGTAAATTCATGAGCGATGATCAACGCGAAGCTTCCCGCAGACCGGATGTATTAACTTTTTCCACTGATGTACTTGTTGAAGATGTAACGGTTGCTGGTGAGATAATGGCCAAACTAAAGGTGGCATTGAGTTCCACCGATGCGGATTTTGTAGTTAAACTGATTGATGTCTATCCTCAGGATCATCCTAACTATGATCATAACCCCAAAAACATTGTGATGGGTGGCTACCAGCAATTGGTGCGGAGTGAAGTTTTCAGGGGGCGCTTTAGAAACAGCTTTGCCAAGCCCGAGCCTTTTAAGCCAAACGAAATTACGGATGTAAAATTTCCGTTGCAGGATATTCTGCACACGTTTAAGAAAGGGCATAAGATGATGATCCAGATACAAAGCACCTGGTTTCCGTATATTGATCGCAATCCGCAGAAGTATGTGGATAATATTTATAAAGCCAACACGGAAGATTTTGTGAAGGCGACCATCAAAGTCTATGGCTCGTCAGTGGTTGAAATTGGTGGGAGCGATAAGTTAGATACAAAGCTGGAAACCTATAAAAAATGAAAAGAGTAATATTTTATTGGGTTGTATTTTGGTTGCTGGCAATTCCGGGCTTTTCACAAAAAAGAACCTACGATACCGTACCCAACATGCCCGAGCATTATTGGGTGCGGATGGAGAAATTTAAAAAGGAAACGAATATTCCTGGCAAGGTGGTTTTTCTGGGAAACAGTATTACAGAAGCCGGCAACTGGAAGAAACTATTTAAGGACTCAACGATAATAAACCGGGGCATATCGGGCGACAATACATTTGGCGTATTGGCACGCCTGGATGGAATTGTAAAACTGAAACCCGCGAGTTTGTTTATTCTTATTGGCACCAATGATTTATCAAAGAAGATCCCCGATGAAATTATCATTGAGAATATTTTTGCTATTGTATCGAGAATAAAGGCGGGCTCACCGAAAACAAAAATTTATGTGCAAAGTATTTTGCCTGTAAATAATACCGTGGAAAAATTCCCCATGCAGTTTAACAACGAAAGTCACATACTTACCATTAACGATCAGCTTTCGCGATATGCGGAAAGACTTCGTTACACGTTTATTGATTTGTATAGTGAATTTTTGGACGATCAGGGTAAGTTGAAGCCTTCGTTTACGTTTGATGGACTTCATCTGAGTGCCTCTGGGTATCAGCACTGGGTCGAAATATTGAAAAGTTTGAAGTACCTTTGAACTTCAAGTCACACTATTTCTGGAAAGGGTATGAAGCGATTTTTTTTTCTTCTTTGTTTCTCTGTAAGCATGCAGGGGTACGGGCAATTCAAAAACATAAAGTTGGCCGAGCAAGTGGATGGCATCTATCCGCCTCTCGAACCAAGCATTGCGATAAGTAGAAAAAATTCTAAAAATATTGTTGCCGGAGTTGTACTTGATCGGGCCATTTACACCCACGATAGAGGAGAAACCTGGTCGGAGACTAAATTGGAATCTCCATACGGAGTTTATGGCGATCCGGCCGTAATTTCTGATGCCAAGGGACACTTTTACTTTTTTCATTTAGCCGATCCCAGCAAGCAGGGCAGAAGTAACGAGGCTTGGCTCGATCGTATAGTCTGTCAGAAATCCACTGATGGGGGTAAAAGTTGGAGCAGTGGCGAATCGATTGGCAATAACCCGCCCAAAGATCAGGATAAGCAATGGCCGGCTGTGCATCCGCGCAAGCAATATATTTATACCACCTGGACCCAGTTCGATAAATATGGATTGAATGATCCTAACTGTCATTCCAATATCTTGTTTAGCAAATCAACGAATGCCGGCAAGAAGTGGTCGAAGGCAATTCAAATTAATCAGAATCCGGGCGATTG
>JAEUUB010000587.1 GCA_016787745.1 Cyclobacteriaceae bacterium | reverse complement strand
CCCTGAGCGGGTAAGGGCCCATGGATTTCGGTGCGAACTGCAAATCATAAGGATGGCATCTAAAAATGCATTTTGATGATTTGCCACAAAAATAACCGGGCCATTGGCTACGGGTGCATATTTGTGTATTTGCCATCGCCTAAAGTAAAACCACAAAGCTAACCGACAATAATTTTTTAATAGTCTATAAACAATTTGTTGAATCACACGTGTATTATCAAGATTGAACAGTTTGCCGGGTTGGCTTGCTTCGGACAAACGCAGCGAAGGCAAATCCCGAAATCAAATGCCAAACGCCCCACCAGGCGGCTACAATGGCCATCATTGTATTTCCGTCAAAGAAATTAAAAATAAGAATTAACCCTAAACCAGAATTTTGAATACCGGTTTCGATGGCTACAGTGCGATTTACGGCTTCTTCATTTTTAAGTGCAACACTGAAAAAATAAGCCCCGATCAGCGTGGTTCCATTATGAACGAGAACGATCCAGAAAACTTCACTTAGGTTTGCCGCAAATCCTTCCTGATTGTTAAGAACGGCAACAACAATGAATCCTGTTAGCATAAGCATAGAAATCATACGAATAGGGCTGGCTATCTTCTTACTGAATGCGGAGAACTTTTTTGCCACCCACATACCTGCCATTAAAGGCACGAGAAGAATTGATACCATATTTAGGGTAAGCGACAAAAAATCCACTTCAAAAGTTCTTACTTCAGCAGCCAGGGTGGGAATCAACGAGGTCCAAAGAAAGAAACTGACAGGAGTTAGGATAAATGCCAGCAAAGAAGAAAAGGCTGTGAGTGTAACCGATAAGGCTACGTGGCCTCTGGCAAGTTGAGTAAAGAAATTTGAAACATTTCCGCCAGGGCAGCACGCGACCAGTAACATTCCCAAGGCAATTCCTCTATCAATGGGTAAAATGGAGATTAATAAAACCGTTATAAGCGGTAACAAAACAAACTGGGCAAGCAAGCCTGTGGCAACAACTTTCTTTTGCTTTGCCAA
Source organism: Cyclobacteriaceae bacterium (assembly GCA_016787745.1). Classification (GTDB taxonomy): domain Bacteria; phylum Bacteroidota; class Bacteroidia; order Cytophagales; family Cyclobacteriaceae; genus ELB16-189. Next base: position 57 of record JAEUUB010000587.1, on the reverse strand, counting down.
TCCTGTAAAATGAATCCACTTTATATCGAGTGCGACCCCAAACATAATTATGGCCAG
>JAEUUB010000565.1 GCA_016787745.1 Cyclobacteriaceae bacterium | reverse complement strand
TCTACGGCATCCACCACATATTTTGAATCAGAATAAATAGTAACGGGAATACCCAAACTCTTAATGGCTTCCAAACCGGCAATCACCGCCAACAACTCCATACGGTTGTTGGTAGTTAAGCGAAAGCCATCGGAAAGTTCTTTCGTATGCTGATTGAATTTTAGAATAGTGCCATACCCACCGGGCCCTGGATTTCCCTGGGCTGCGCCATCGGTGTAAATCCGGATCATAACGGAAATAAGTTTGTTTTGAAAATCTTAACGGCTATGGCCAATAGAATTACCCCAAACACTCTTCGTAATACGGCAAAGCCAGATTTACCAATTACCCTTTCAAGCCACGAAACGGAACGAAGTACCAGGTAAACAAAGACCAGATTTACCAAAATTCCGACCAGCACATTTTGTACTTCATAAACAGCTCGTAACGAAAGGATGGTGGTGAGGGTGCCGGCCCCTGCAATCAATGGAAACGCCAGGGGAACAATCGAACCCGAACCTTTTACATCCGGATCATCTTTAATTAATGTAATACCCAAAAGCATTTCCAGGGCTACAATAAAAATAACGATGGCACCGGCTACGGCAAAAGAGGCCACATCTAAACCAAAAAGATTTAGTATGGATTGGCCGAGATAAAGGAATACCACCATCAGTACGGCTGAGATAAGGGTAGCCTTTTCAGCATGGATTCTTCCTTCGCGTTTTTTTATCTGAATGATGAAGGGTACCGAGCCTATGATATCAATTACAGAGAAAAGAATGAGCGAGACGGAGAATATTTCTTTAAAATCCATAGTAAAAATTGAATGCGCAAAGTTAATAGAATTTTGTTCGGGCGACTTAAAAGGCTGTCGAACAATATCCTTATCAAATAATAAAGTCACAACCCCAAAAGGGTATGACTTTAGTTCGTGTTACACCTAAAAATAAATCTGGTACTGAAGAACTACCTGATTTTTTCTACCGCTGCGAATTAGGTTGGCTCCTTGCTGTTCATAAAATGGCCTGTTCTGCACATCGAGTGAAATTTTGTTAGCATGTTCGTTGATCAGCCAGTTTACACCAGCGGCCACTACATTCATTTGTTTATCCAACCTTTCATACTTGGCGCTCATCAACGATGCATAGGGCATAAGGGCACCGTTTCCTTCACCCAACAAATCCTTTTTCATCAGATAACCGATCTGTGTATAGAAAACATCTCCGGTTCCAAACATCGGGAAGGCATTGCCCTGGCTGCCCGCAGGATAAGGCCCACTGACTGAAGAAGCCGGATTCATGATTCCGTTGTAGCGAAGATAACCGGGTCCGTAGTCGAGATGAAAATACCCTGCGTAGGCACTGAGTGCTGTTCCTTTTTCTGAATTAACAGGGGCATCATAAAATAGCGCAGCTGACCATAAATTTAAATTATGATAGGTGGTATCCGGGCTTGCAAGTTCTCTGGTCCAGGTGGCTTTGCTTTGTGTAATAAATCCGGCTTCAAGATTCAAAATTTTCTTTTTGCCCAAATAGGTACCGGTCATATAAGGAGTAGTGTGAGGTTCTTTATCAAAGAGGTTATAAATAAACAATCCTTGATATTGTTTTGTATGGCCTTGCTGCGAAAACGTTGCATCGCTGGAAAGAGGCGGAGGCGTTTGACCGTTTGTTGTAATAGGAAAAGGATCACTTAGTACAACTCGGTAATCTAATTTACCCAATTGCCCCCGGGCATATAAGCTTAATTTTCTGGAAAATTCATCCGTTTGATCAACCGTAGCCTGAGCAAACACAGGCACGTCCATAGTCATAATGGTACCCACACTGGGTTGGCTAAAGCGAGATAAGCCGTTGGTTATGGTGAGTCCACCTCCTATAATTAATTTCTCACTCCCTTTTGTAATCCGGTATTCTCCGATGGCATCGTGAAAGAACGCCTGGATTTTTCTGTTGCCCGATGTCTGAGAAAGATAATTGAAATTATTCTGGCCGAATTGCGTATAGAAGAACACGCGATCAGTAATCTGTCCGTACAATTGCAGTCGGGTTCTTCGAAGGCCGATATCAAAAGTTTCTGATGCCGGCTCGCCCAAAACGTACGTTCCCGGATTGCTCTCATTATATCGTAGCCATACCTGGTTCAGAAAAGTAGCCTTTACATAGTGACTTCCATCGTCATTCAGGTTCAATTTCATTTCATTTAACGCTTTGGGTTTTTCCTGAGCATGCGTAATTATACATAAACATAGGAATACCAGCGATGTAAGTGCTTTAGTCATAGCTTTCAAGTTTCCGTAAAAATAAGACTATTGTCCTTCAATAGGTTGCTTAGGCTAACTGTTCTTCTTGTTGATGAATCAGGGCTACAAACTCCTCAGCAAATTTGGCTGTGTAAAGAATTTCGGATGTATCTAGCAATTCCCTTTTCTTATAGAAGATTAACCGGCTACGATGGCACTCAATGTGCATCTCCTCGCGGTTCTCAAGAAACTGCAACAAGGGTTCTGTAAAGAAGATGCGCACACTGGCTTCATCAGTTCCACGCAAGTAATATTTTTTCGAAAACTTGGGATGATTATCAAAGTCGATATCACGACCGGCTATGCTTTCAAATAATTTTGACCAGAGCCCTTCCGGTTCAAGTGCAAAATCGGGAATCAATCGAGTTGTTTCCGAGGCCTGTACAATAGTGATCTGAATTTCATTTTGCGTCTGCCGTGCCCCTTCCTGTAGGGAAATATCAGAAACTTCGAGTTTTGTTTTTTCTGCGTACTTAATTAAAATGTTTGCTTCGAAAGGTATTTTGTTTCCTGTTTGCAATGGAAAATCCTTGTATTTAAGTGAGCTTTTTACTTTCTGAGGATAAAACATCCACTCATTGCTTTCAGCAAACTTTCGAAGTTCTAATTGGCGTGGGCTTAATTTTATTTCGAAAGTGTTTAAGGATTCGAGCGAGAATTTTCTTGCGGCCAAGGGATGATTCGAGAAGGGCTTAAAC
>JAEUUB010000544.1 GCA_016787745.1 Cyclobacteriaceae bacterium | reverse complement strand
CGCTGACAAGATTCTACCATGAGAGAATCTTTCAAATGAAACACAACATAATCGATGGGATTGGGTTCGTACACTAAAGCCCGTACGGTTTGCAACGAATCATGATCGACCAGCAACGTATATTTTTTGTGTGCAGCAATTTTTCTGAAGTCGTAAACTTTTTTAGGAAGCAAAGTAAGTTGCTGCATGACCGCAGGAGAAACATAATACCCTGAGAGCAAATCAGTGAATCGTTGGTTGCGTTTTACTTCATCCTCAACAATGCGAAGATCATTAACCACCATGCCATGTAAAAATACGGGCACTACAATTTCCCGCTCAACGTGGTAAACGGAATCGCTTTCTATCGCATAGTCGGCCTGATGCGGGAAAAATGTAGTTCGTTCATCAATCCAAAAGTAAATGGCGCCCATAGCCACGGTTATGGCAACTACACCCAATACTCTTTTACTTAGCGAAAGCTTAGAAAATCCCATCATCTGAAAAAATAGTGGCCAAAAGCACCACAAGTTTAGTTTAAAAAATCTGGTTGCTGAAACCAGTTATAAAAATCAAATATAATGGATTAAGGATATAATTCCTTGTACTTCTTAATGCCTGCATCCAGAAACCGTGCAAATTTTTCGGCATCCAAATTATACCCATACGGTGAAACAAGTACCCGTTCATCTATTCCTACCAGCACATAAAAAGGTTGGGCGTTATTATTCAGTTTGGTGATTTGCAAATCGGCATTCTGTTTACCAATGGTTTTCTTGATCTTGTTATCGTACGCGGACGTGTACCATTCGCTTTCAGCGAGTTGTGTTTTATCGTCTACATAAAGCGCAACCACTACAAAGTTTTCTTTAAGTCTTTGCAAAACTTGCGGGTCCGACCACACGTTGGCTTCCATCTCGCGACAGTTCGTACACCCATGCCCTGTAAAATCGATAAACAAAGGTTTGCCTTGCTGGCGGGCGCAAGCAATCGCCTGCTCATAATCGAAGTATCCATTTAATCCATGCGGCAGGTGGAGGAAATCCGCATATTTAGGATTATCGCAGACTCCCTCAGAAGCACTTTCAGCTGACGCAAGCACATTAAAGTCGTGTGTGTATAAAGGAGGCAGATACCCAGCCAA
>JAEUUB010000517.1 GCA_016787745.1 Cyclobacteriaceae bacterium | reverse complement strand
GCTATTCGGACTTTTAGTGGTTGCTGCATTAATTGAAGACTTATTCGTTAGAGGCATAATTATACGGGAGTGCGAAAACTGGTTGGGCACTCACGTAACCTTAGTTATTGGAATGCTGTTCGAAATGGATCATTTGTTTAACCCAAACGCCAACCTGTTCAGTGTATTTTTTATTCTGATTTGGGGATTCACAATGGCCATGTTATACGTATATACGAAGCGGATCTGGTTGCCTTTCTTCTTTCATGCAGGATGGAATTTCGCGCAACCTTTTTATGGTTCACACCTTACCGGATTGGATGATATGGGAAGTATAATTCAATCGAAATTTAAGGGCCCTGAATTACTTACCGGAGGAGCTGTGGGGGTTGAAGGCTCCATTTTTACAACCGTCTTCCTATTGCTTATTGGGGTTACTCTCTATGTTCGCGCAAAGAAGGAAGGAAAAATTATAAAAGGAAGAAGTGCCTTAGCAGACCTGAAATATTCGCGAATAGCAAACGAAACCCGTGAGCATTCACACTAGCTAACCAATGGAGGCGATAAGCAAGTTTAAACTTTAGCTTCGCTATTTTAGTCACCCCGACACTTGTACTTGTCGCTTTTCACTCCTTCGCCATATACAAACACTTCCAGCCCCGGGCGGGCTAATCATAAAACATTGCAGCCAGTTAATCAAATTCAGGGAATAAGTGCTAATTTGAGAAATTAACGTAAAGGATAGATTAATCTTAATTAAGAAAACAATGAAAAAAGCAAGCATTTATTTTATTGCATTCACATTCCTGGCAATGATGGGTTGCAATAAAACATCTGAAAAGAGCGAAACGAAATCGGTAAGTTCTGAAGGTTTGGATCGCACCGTCCTTCCGATCAAAGAACCAACGTATCCGGCAATTACTGAGCTCGATGCTCGCAAAGCAACCGCCCCCAAACGTTTTGAGGTAAAGGCTCCTGAAAAAGCACCCAACGTGGTTGTGGTGCTGATTGATGACATTGGCTTCGGGCACTCCAGTGCTTTCGGAGGCCCAATCCATATGCCAACATTGGAAAAACTAGCAGCTAACGGGTTGAAGTACAATCGCTTTCACACAACGGCATTGTGCTCACCCACACGCACAGCAATCCTCACAGGATACAATCATCACTCCAATAATGCAGGTGCTATTATGGAAGTAGCAACGGCTTTCCCGGGCAATACGGGAATCCGCCCCCAAACGATTACTCCGGTTGCTCAAGTGCTAAGGATGAATGGCTACAGCACTGCCGCCTTTGGAAAATATCACGAAACACCCCCTTGGGAGGGTTCCATTTCGGGTCCTTACGATCGCTGGCCGACACATTCGGGATTTGATAAATTTTACGGCTTCATCGGAGGCGAAACCAATCAATGGCATCCCATGGTTTATGATGGTACGACTCGCGTATATCCCAAGGTGGATGATCCAAACTATCATTTCACAAATGATATGACCGACCAGGCAATTGGATGGATGAACACGCAGCAGTCACTTACTCCGGATAAACCTTTTTACTTGTATTTCGCCACCGGTGCTACACATGCACCCCATCACGCTCCGAAGGAATATATCGATAAGTATAAAGGGAAATTTTCGCAGGGTTGGGATAAAGTTCGTGAAGAGACCTTGGCAAGACAAAAGGCATTGGGTGTGGTGCCTGAAAACACCGTACTCGCTCGCAAACCTACGGACATCAAAGATTGGGACAAACTTACAGCCGATGAAAAGAAGCTTTTCGAAAAGCAGATGGAAGTATTTGCAGGATTTGGCGAACACACCGACCATGAGGTAGGCCGACTGGTAGAGGCGCTGGAAGAGCGAGGTGAGTTAGAAAACACGATATTCTTTTATGTGGTGGGAGACAACGGCTCAAGCGCTGAAGGGGGAATGATCGGAATGTTCAATGAGAACACCTACTTCAATGGGGTGCAGGAAACACTCGACATGCAAATGAAAGTAATTGATGAACTTGGTTCTGAAAATGCATACAATCATTTTGCGGCAGGATGGGCTGTGGCAGGAAATGCCCCTTTTACATGGACGAAGCAAATTGCTTCAAATTTTGGAGGTACACGAAATGGCATGGTCATGCATTGGCCTGCCGGTATTAAATCAAAGGGTGAAATTCGATCTCAGTTTCATCATGTAGTGGATGTGGCCCCCACTATTTATGAAGCAGCGGGAGTGCCTGCACCAAAAATTGTAAATGGCATAGAGCAAAGACCGATTGAAGGCGTAAGCATGAATTATTCTTTTGATAATGCTAAGGCCGCTGACACCCGTACCACTCAATACTTTGAAATGATCGGAAACCGTGCCATTTATCATGAGGGTTGGTTTGCCGCTACCATTCATAAAGCGCCCTGGGAGGCTCAGCCGAGGCGTCCCCTTCAAGAAGATGTTTGGGAATTATATAATGTGAATGAAGATTTCAGCCTGGCCAATAACCTGGCTGATAAAAATCCTGAGAAGCTTGAAGAACTGAAAAAGAAATTCATGGATGAAGCCGTGAAATATAATGTGCTGCCGATTGACGACCGCAGCATCGAGCGCTTCGATCCCGTGATTGCCGGTAGACCTGATCTCATGAACGGGCGCACCAAACTGGTACTCTATGAAGGCGCAAAGGGTATTCCCGAAAATGCTTTCATCAATGTAAAGAACACTTCGCTTACGATTACAGCTGAAGTAGATGTTCCTGCCAACGCCAACGGGGTCATCCTCTGCCAGGGTGGTGACTTTGGCGGATGGTCCTTCTATATGCAAGATGGCAAACCAACCTACTTCTACAATTGGGTAGGACTTGAAATGTATTCCGTTACGTCCACCCAAAAAGTGGGTGCCGGCAAACATACCATCAAACTTGATTTCGCCTATGAAGGAGGTCGCGGAGGGAGTGGTACCGCAACCCTTTCAATGGATGGTAATAAAATTGGTGAAGGAAGAATTGCAAAGACAAACAGCAACACCTTTGGAATAGATGAATCAGCCGATGTTGGAACCGATGAAAATACACCTGTGAATCCCGCGTATGCAAAGAGAGAAAAATTCACAGGCAAAATAAAATCAGTGACGATAGAGACGAAACCTGGAAAAAACTAATGCTCTAAAAAGAGAGAAATCAATTTCGAAACTAATAATTGAAACTGGCCTCAATGGTATTAAAGGGCATTAAAACGCCCTTTAATACTTACGGCTATCGCTCATGCGGGACAAATCGCAGCAGGTCGCTAAAACCGGGTACGATACGCAAGAAACCGATTCTGTCGAACTTTATAGGTTAGTACACTAAATGCCAAACCGATGAAAAATTTCTTCTTGCTTCTGATTTTTCTATCAACCTACTCTTATTGCCCAGGGCAGAGTCTCAAGAGTTTTACGAATGGTTCGTTAAAACTGTACTACGAAGAACAGGGTAAAGGCCCGGCTCTTTACATTCTATCAGGCGGGCCAGGAGAAGCCCCTGAGCATCCTTACCGACAAATCGTGGATAGCCTAAAATCTTTTTACACATGCATTTTAATACATCAAAGGGGATCCGGAAAATCAAGAGACATCCCCATCAATGAAAAAACAATAACAATTGAAAACTATACGCAGGACATCGAACTGTTACGAAAAGTGCGTGGGGACAAGAAAATTACATTGCTAGGGGTTTCCTGGGGTGGCTTACTTGCAATGAATTATGCCGCCCTTCACCCTGATTTCGTTTCCAATCTGATTTTAGTTTGCTCAGCTCCGCCTTCTTATTCCGTTTGGAATGTTCTGTTCGACAATCAATATGCCAGGCGCTCAAAAGTAGAACTGGACTCAATGGACGTCTTGCAAACCATATTCTCGACAAAAACTGAGAAGGAACTGGACTCATTAAAAATAGTGGCTCCTGATTG
>JAEUUB010000491.1 GCA_016787745.1 Cyclobacteriaceae bacterium | reverse complement strand
AACAACCCCTTGCGCATCGAGTTGTTTAAGGGTGAGTTTTTTACCCTCGGTTTCAATGAAGGTAAACGAATTAATATCAGAGATAAGTTTTTTTGTAAATGGCACCCAATTTTCCTTAGGCTCGTGCTTCCACAGTTCGGGATTTCCGCTAAGGGAAGTGTCATACAAAGGAGCGCCTCCCGCTCCGCTAACGATGTAAATAATTCCCTTAGGTTTTGTATTGGTAACACCGTCATAAACTTCATCCAATGTAAATTTTCCGTCCACATGTCCTTCTTCAGTAATTACATACTGGGTTCCTTCTTCATTTTTCTTTGGATCAAAAGTGAGAGGTACGGATCGCTGATAATTATGAACATGTCCGGTTAAAACCAGGTCAACACCCAATTGCTCGAGCAGGGGAGACAGAAGGCGCATGTATTGATAGTCGTAATGCGCTTTGCTTGAATTGAATCCGGGATGATGATAGGCAACAATTTTCCAATCGGCTTTACTACCCTTTAAATCCTCTATCAGCCAGGACACCAGATTAGGATCCAATGGATTGGCATAAGAATTAGCATCGAGACAGCTGATATGAACATTTCCTTGATCAAAAGAATAGTTCGAGATTTTTGGATAGCGTGGCTTCGTATTGGCTTTAAATGCCTTAACCAATTCCTTGTTGCCTGTGGGGTCAATAACACTTTCCGGAACGGGGCCATTAAGGGGTAGGTCACTATAATAAAAGTAAGCAAGACCATCCGGAGTCTTGTTCAGGTCTGCTCCAAAAACGTCATGGTTTCCTATAATTAAATAAAAGGGCACACTCCTCATTAATGGGGCTCCTACTTCAGGAATAGCGTCTTTGGAGTTGTAGTAAGGGAAAAAGTTTTTTACATATTCATTTGCCAGTCCGCGCTCATAAACATTGTCCCCTGTAACCAAAACAAACTCGGGCTTGCTTTGGTAAATCTGATACGCAATTTGACTTTGTTGTGGGCTTCCTGCTCCACAATCCCCCAACACGGCAAATCGTGCACTTGGATTTTTGCTTCGTGTGTTGAATGTGCTTTCCGCGAATGGTTTTTCGTTGAGATAAACTTTGTATTTATAGGAGGCATCAAATTTTAATCCGTTCAGGGTGGCTCTGTATAATTGAGTTGTCTTGTTATTCAGAAAAAGTTTTGTAACACTGATTTTTGGGTCCTTGATTTTTTGATCAGAAGAGTTCATAAATACCTCGACCTTAAATTTACCGGGAACGCTATCGGTTTGCCATATCAGTACCTTCATTTCTCTTGCCAAAGATGCGGCATTGCCTGGTTGAAGGTAGGGCGGAACGAGAATCTCCTGACTAAAAGAAAGGAATCGAGCGCCAACGAAAAAAAGAACAGAAATTGTGAAACGAACCATGACTTTGATTTTTTTTAATAGACTCAGTTATATTGCCTTAAGAATCTCAAGTTAGTATATTTGGAGATATGCCATCTATAGTTTCTGGATACGAATATGATATTTTCATTTCATATCGCCATAAAGACAATCGAAGTGTATCCGGATCTCCACTTGGGTTTGGAAGCCAGCCAGGATCGGGTTGGGTTACCGATTTTGTCGCTGATCTTGAAAAAGAGCTTGAGAGCACCTTCAAGGAGAGGATCACCATCTATTTTGATTCCAGTCTGTATGATGGATTACTGGAAACCCATGATGTAGATAAAAGTCTGGAGGGGAAGTTAAAGTCATTGATTTTTATTCCCATTCTGTCCCAAATCTATTGCGACCCGCAGTGTTTTGCCTGGCAAAATGAATTCTGCGCATTTAATAAATCAGCACAAAGCGAGGCGCTTGGCCGTGATATTAAATTGCGAAGTGGGAATGTAGCAAGTCGCATTCTTCCGATTGTGATTCATCAACTTGATCAGGATGACTTGA
>JAEUUB010000457.1 GCA_016787745.1 Cyclobacteriaceae bacterium | reverse complement strand
TGCTGACCATCGGCATAGTGTTTCTTTTCAACGTCTTTAATCGATTCGTTCACAGAAGAAAGTTCATATCCTTCTTTCAATTTTACCAGGGTGGTTACGGAGTTGTTTCCCCAAAAGGTATCTTTCTCGCCCAGACTTTCCAGAAAAGCAAAGGAGATCAGGTATTCGAATCTAAAATCGGTATTGGGCGGTAAGTCTTTGAGTACGCCTGTTACCGTAAAGTCGAATTTATACCCTTCCTGACTAAGCGTTACGGTTTCACCAAAAGCATCTTTTTCACCAAAAAGTTGTTTTGCAAATTTTTCAGTCAGCACGATCGAACTCGGATCAAAGAATGCTTTTTCAGAATCGCCTTTCAAAAAAGTAAATGACAAAATGCTGAGTAGTGAAGCATCCGCAAACACACCCGATGTTTTAACCATTCGCTTATCCCCCACCATGAACAAATGCGACACACCCCAATTGGCATAACTGGCAGCCGCTTCAATGGAAGCATATTCTTCTTTAAGGGTTGGGGCCAGTACCCGTGGAGTTGTTTCCCAGCAAACCAACTGACCATTTTCAAGCGAACGATTCCAACCTATGTACAGTCGTTCTTTATCCGTATGAAATTGTTCGTAGCTGAATTCTTGCGCAATCCAGATGAAGAGTAACAAGGCTCCCGTAAAGCCCAGAGTTAACCCTAAGATATTGATAGCTGAAAAAGTTTTATGACGAAACATAAACCGGATAGCCACTTTTAAATAATTTGACAACATGTAAAATGAATTTAAGTTGATGGATGGATTATTCCTGAACAAGATGCCCGGTCTGAAAAACCGAATTGTATTCCATAGTAATCTCCTCTTGGCTCTCCGCTCTCCAACTGCTTTTACATCCTTCTCAAATTTTTGAATAAGGTCGCCTTCTATCTCTTCATAAAGATGGTCGGGGCAAAACCAGGCGAGCACTCTTAAGGGAGCTTTAGAAATCTTCTCATGATTATCCTTCGGCATCATTAAAAATTAATTCATTCGTCCGCTGTTTCTTTGCAGAACATCAATCATCCGTTCATAGTGTGTTTCGAAGTTTTCTGCAAGAGCCACTTCATTATTCTCATACAACGACCGCTCCA
>JAEUUB010000453.1 GCA_016787745.1 Cyclobacteriaceae bacterium | reverse complement strand
GAAAAAATGGTTTGCTTTAGAAGGTCGGGAGATCCCGAATATTGCCATGCTCCCTTCATCAGACTTGAATCTGCCATGCTCAAGAGGCGTTGCTTCACTTCCTGGTTCTCAACAAAGAGAAATTGTTTTTTGCGTTTTGCGATGAGCGCTTGCTGCGACAATTGTAATCGTTCATCGCGACTTACCCTTCGCTTTAGGGAAGTTTCCATTTCGTTATAAGGAGGCAAGGGTATTTTTCTCTCCAATCGTAGGATATGCCAGCCTATTGCAGATTGAAAGGGGTCTGATATTTCACCTGGCTTTTGCAAGGCAAAGGCCATCGCTTCAAACTCAGGCACGGAGGCAAGGGCACCAATTCCAAAGGGCTTTAAAAGTCCTCCGCTCTCGCTCGTATTGCCGTCTTGCGAATATTCCTTGCATACCTCTTCCCAAATACGTCCACCCTTTAATTGATCGTATACCGCAAAAGCGGTGCTTCTCACTTTTGGATCATCGCTGGTGCCCGTGCGTAAGAGAATATGAGATACCTCCACTTCGCCCCGGGCAGGCTTGCGATCCATTACTTTTATAAGGTGATACCCAAACCGGGTACGGATTATCGGAGACAAGCCCCCGACGGGAGTTCGGTAGGCAGCATCTTCAAATGGATACACCATTTGCAATGCGGTGAAATACCCAAGGTCGCCCCCATTATATTTGGCCGATGGATCTTCCGATAATTCGTGGGCAAGTTTTTCAAAATCCTCCCCTTGTTGAATTCTGTTTTTGATGTCAGTCAACTTTTGAAAAGCAATCAGCGTGTCTGCGGGTGTTGCTTCGGGTCGGGCGCTAATTAGAATATGGGCTGCCCGTATCTCTTCCGTTAATCGCTGGTAGGTTTCTCGAGTAAGTTTATCCAATGCATCTGGTTCTGTTCGATAGGGTTTCTTTAATTCTTCCCGGTATGTCTTAAACTCTGCATGGAATTTTGCTGTTGTGTCTAACCCGCGTGCGTGTGCTTCGGCTACTTTCAGTTTGAAGTTGATGAATAATTCCAGATAATCATTGATCTTTTTCTCAGTATAATCCAGCGAGGCGACTTGGTGATTTTTACGGTATGTATAAAGAAAATCATCCACAGATATGGTTGTTGAGCCCACGGAAAACAGGGGCTGTATTTTATTGGTTTCCTTACCCTGCGCAGCAACAAAAAAAACTTGTAAGCAGAAAAATTGAACAAGAAGCCAAATTCGCATAAACAGCACTATTTCAGTAAAATGGATTGCAAAAATAAGCTTTTTGAGTGGAAAAAGAGACCTTAATGGGACTCGTTATGTGCCTGTATTGAGCTTCTTGGTTAAGCGACACACATTTTTATTACCCCGCTTCAGGTATTCGACATTGTCCATAATAGCCTTTACCAGGCGTATGCCCAGCCCTCCCTTTCTTTTTTGATGAACCAGGTTATTCAGTTCTGGCTCGTGAAATTCATTAATGTCGAAAACAGAGCCATCATCAATTATTTCAAAAATAAATTTTCCGCGCTCGGGAATGTCAACATGAAGCTCGAGTAAATGATCGGGGTTGCAATGGTGGGCATGAATCATAAGATTGGAACACATTTCATCCAAAGCAAGTACAATGGCACTCATTTCAATTTCGGGCACATGCTGGTCTTTCAGTAAGTTTCTGACAAACTCCCTGATGCCCTTCAAATTGCTGAGGCTACACCCTATATTATACTGATAGATCATCGGCCAACTGCTTTGCTTCCTGTTTTGTATTGCAGATGTGTAGTAATTCAGCCAGTCCCAGAATGCTAAACGTATTGGCCACTTTCTCCTTCATGCCAAATAAAACCAGGGGCACGTTTTTATCTTTCATCTCCTCGATGTACGACATAAAAACCCCTAAACCGGCTGATGAGATATACTCTAAAGCACTACAATCAACAATAATTTTTTTGAACCCCTCTCCAAGGCTTTTGGCAATGGTTAAATCTAATTCTATGGAAGAGCTTGCATCAATTTCTCCTATAATTGAAATTATGTCAGCGCTATCTTCCTGTAATCGCTTGATATGAACCATGTGTCAACTAGTTAAACGGTTTTAAATTTTTAATGTTCTCCCTTTCATTTAAACTTTATGGTCATCGAAGTGTAGTCATCGTTAATTTCAGATGTACCCGAAAACTCATATAATTTTTGAATAATATGCTTTTCTATTTCCTCAGCCGTTTTGTCGGTTACTTCTTTCAAGGCAGCTTCCAACCGGGTGTAATCAAACTCCTCGTTGCGATGATTTTTAGCCTCCGTAATTCCATCGGTGTATAGCACCATAATATCTCCCGGTGCGTATTTTATCTCGTTCGTCTCTACCAGCTTGCAATAATCTTTGCTACGAACCATCCCCA
>JAEUUB010000387.1 GCA_016787745.1 Cyclobacteriaceae bacterium | reverse complement strand
ATCGGCAGCCAGCAAAATGCGATCATCATCTCCTTCAGGCAACACAATATGCTTTTTCTGCTCTTTCGCCCGTTTAACAATTTGATATTGAAACATACGGGGTGTTATACTTGGCGTTTTGAAGGAAATTATTTTTCGTTCAAGTGCTTTTACATCAAGGTATTTATCAAACAAACCGATAGCCAGTGCAATTTTTTCTTTGCTATCAGGCGAGATTCGGGATTGTGTATTTGCTACGCGTGTAACCGTTTTAAAGGTACCCGACTTGACAAGAATAATGGGAACCACCGTATCGAGTCCGTCTATCAATTTCAGAATGGTTGGTTCGGGTTCAAGGCCCCCGGTCAAAATAATGCCGGCAATTTTGTCGAAGTTCTTAGAGAGATTAGCGACCAGGGCCCCAATGATTATATCACCCCTATCCCCCGGGGTAACTATCAACGTATTTTTTTTAAGACGGGTAAGGCAATTACGAAGTTGCATGGCGCCTACAATTGATTCATCCACCTGATTGCTCATCAGGTTTTCTCCTGCTAAAACCCTTCCGCCCACAGATTCAAAGATTTCCCTCATGGTTGGATTCCCCAGATCTTTATTACTGGGAATTGCCGTAACAATAATCCCGGAAGGCAAAGCCTTTGTAAGTTGCTTCCGGATAGTGTCATCACTTTCGGCTTCTATTTTATTTGCGATAAGGGTAAGCACTTCTACGCCTTCGGTGGTAAAGCTTTTGGTAATGGTAACCGCTGTATCTACAATCTCCTGAACCGACTTGTCTTCTCCTTTTACAATAATGGCCGTAGGGATACCCAGATTCTTGGCGATGGAGATGTTACCATTAAATTCAACATTAGTACTGCCTCCTATAAAGTCAGTGCCTTCAACTACCACAAAATCATAGCGCTCCTGCAGGTTCTTGAATCGATCGATAATCGTGTCAATAACATACGACTCATTGCCTGCATTAATATGCTTAATCACTTCGGCCCGGGTAAAAACAAACATCTCCTCATAAGGGGCGTTCAGTTTGAAGTGCGCAGAAAGAGTCTCAAGATGGCCATCCTTTTCTGTTCCTTCGCGACTGATAACAGGCTTGAAGTAGGCTATCTTTTCTGTTTTTGCCAACAACAAATTCATAAGGCCCAAGGCAATTATGGATTTGCCTGAATAGGGCTCGGTAGTGGTAAGATAAATAGCATTTGTCATAGAAATAACTTTTTGCCGCGGCTTGAATTTAAAACTTCAGTTTGCAAGATGCGACCGATAGAGCAAATGTTTTGTGACAATTATCATCTGATAGCATGATCTGGCTTAGCCGGATTTATTAAGCATAAAAAAAGGCCGGAAAACGGCCTCTTAAAGAATATATAATTTATGAATTTAATTCTTGATAAGTTCAGAAGGTGAAGGAGCTTTTTTATTGGCTTTACTGGTTTCCAACAGAGCTTGATAAAAGAACAAGCGAATTGTTTCTCCTTCCGTTAACGTAAGGGCTGCGCTCATACCATTATAGATATCCCGTAATTCCTCTTTAAGAACACCCGTTTTATCCTGGTAAGATGCATTTACTTTCTTATCAAAATCTCCATACGTTCCATCAATTTTTTGAACCTGAAGTTTACCAGCCAAGCGTCCATCTTTCACTTCCACCTTCCCCAAAAAGCATTCTGAATACTCTCCATGGCGAATTGAGATGATAACATCGTTGGTCCCGTTGGGCACTGCTTTGGTCCCTCTGCTTTTAAAGAGCGTAAACCATTCCTGATAACAATCATTTGATTTGGATGATCCCTGAGCGAACAACCCTACAGACATTATACTGATAAAGATGGTCAAGATAAATTTC
>JAEUUB010000352.1 GCA_016787745.1 Cyclobacteriaceae bacterium | reverse complement strand
TCGCCAAATATGTTTGTAAGCGTAACAGCCGAGGCTGCCGAAATTACACTGTGCCCGCTGGTGTATTCCGGGAATGGCGGGGTTTGTAATACTGGAACCCAATCTTCGTTGATGTACTGATTGATATAGGTTTCCGGACGAATAAGTTTACTCCGGTATTTTTCATCCCAACAGGAAATGAAAGCATCCATCAAGGCAATGGAAACCCGCGCATACGCCTCAGCACTTTGGGTGAAATCAGCCTTAGTCTTTTTACATGCCACGTTTGTTATATTTATCCAATGCCCCCCTGGCGAAATTTTCTTTGTGGCAAACATCACATGCCCTTTAACGTTCATCATAAAGGGATTACAATCCCAAAAGAAGGCAATCTCGCGTTGTTCAGGGGTTAAATTGTTGCCCATCTCATACACCTCCATAGCCTCTTTATAAAATTGACTTTTCTTATCACTTGAAAAAGGGGTGGGCGGAACTGGTTTAAATTGCTGAGCAGAATCAAGAACAAATGTTCGGATTTTATTCCAATGAGGTTCTACGGCATCCATGTATGCGGGCGGTGTTGGCTTCCATGTAGCCGGATCGGAAAGAATTGAATATTTAGGAAAAGAACGGGATTGCTTGTAATTATCTTTCGAAGACCAGGCCAGAATATGATCCGCCACCTGATTACCAAACTCAATGGATCTATCAAATACATCATTCGGAATTCCAGTATCATGGTATTCTTGCATAATGGAATTGTAGAATACGTCCATTTTGTCCTCAGAAAAGACCAACGTGCGACCCACTTTAAGAGCTGCTTGCACAGACGCTAAGGGAAACGAATAAGTAACTCCTGATTCGGGTTGAGGTAAGGGATCCAATCCATTTAATTGCCCTGCCAGTGTAGAGTACTTTTCATCCTGATGAAGGGCAGCTTCATAAGCTGCGATAGTCATATATCCATAAATGCGGGCGGCTACCGGGGGAGAAAAGATATCATGCACGATTACATCGGTAACCTGCTTTACAGAACGATGCAAAAATTCGGGGTTTTCTGATTTAACCCGCCATTCACCATTATCTCCTGAACAAGCAATGAGAACAATAACGAGACCTGTCAATAGTAACCTGCTTTTCATAAATCTGATTTCAACCCACAAAATTAAAATATAATGAAATAATACATATGACTTTAGTCACTTATTTGAAAACTAATACCGAATCATTGTTGCGACTCACGATTACTTTTTTTGATCCAGCAACTGTTGATATGGACTTTAAATCCCGCGCCTCCCCTTTCACATAAAATCCAGATTGCTCTATTGTCTGCGGCACATACTTTCCCGTACCATCCGCAAGCATCATTAATCCATACCCGGCATCATAACGACCAAAGTCAGGCTGCACCGCATACCAATTGCCCACGGCTAAAATATCTGAATGTCCATCCTTGTTAAAGTCATCCGATAAAAAGGAAAAGACAGGGAACATTTGTGCTTCGATCGGGAATTCATGAATCACGTAGGTATCGCCTTTATTCTCCAGCCAAACAGATTCAAATGTTTCCACCTTCCGCTGAACAAGGTGATTCTCCAAAGTCACAATATTTTCCAGACTTACATTTTTAAAATTCTCGTTCATTAAGAATTTCTTCTTTAACGTTGGCACTTGCTTCAACAAATGGTCGCGCGAAACAAATGGATATTTTTGGTGTTCATTATAGTAGGTGATAATCGGATCAAAGCTTCCGTTTAAATCAATATCGCTTACATATAATTCCAATGGCTCTTTTTCATTTACCCGCAATCGCGAATTGGTTCCGGAATTTCCAACCAAAAAATCAAAGTCACCATCGTTATCCAAATCTGTCTTATAAACTGTATTCCACCATCCGCTGGTATGTGCAAATCCGAAATTCACCGTTTCATTAACAAATTTTCCGTCTGCTTTTTGAATGAGTACCGTTATTGGCATCCACTCACCCACCAAAAGAAGATCTGGTAAACCGTCCCTATTCATATCCTGCCATTGCGCATCGGTAATCATCCCTAAGTCAGATAAAGAAATCCGATTGTAGGTTCCATCCGAAAAACTACCCATACCATTGTTAACCAGTAAATAGCTTGGCGGAGTTACACCATATTGACCCGCGACTACTCTACCCCCAATAAACAAATCCAAATCACCATCGGAGTCAAAATCCCCTGGCACTACACACGAGGCATTTAAATAAATCGGAGGTATTGCTCTACTATCCTTTCTAAAAATGCCTTTGCCATCGTTGAGATAAAGCCGGGGGCGTAAATTTTCAAATCTACCTTCAACTTCCTGACCACCGCTAACTACAATCAAATCCATAAATCCATCCTGATTGGCATCAAAAAAAACAGAATTGGTATCCTCGGCTGCCGAATCAATTTCAAACACCTTTTGATTTGATTTGATAAACTCGCCTGTCTGATTCTGAATAAAAAGTTCTCCGGCATGGCCTTTCGCTCCACCGATAAATATATCTTCCAATTGATCTCCGTTCACATCCGCTACAGACATTTTAGGGCCTTGCGTAGAGAGCATGTGCGGAATAAGTCTTTCTATTTCAAATGCTATAAACGTATTTTCTTTATGCGTAAAATTCAGGGACGACTCTGTTGTAAGCAAACCCGACTTAGGTTTGTAAGCATAAGACCAGGTACGGATAGCATCCTTTTGATTGAGTGTTAGGATTTGATTTGATTTTACAGTCTGTATCTTTTGATATTTATTGTTTGGCCATACTACAATCAAAGAATCAACCTCGGAAGCATCCCCTAAACCAAAATGTGCACGGGTATCAACAGCCGACTGCCAACCACGGGTTGCGATTACTTCATGCACATTTTTACCATTTTTTGAATAGACTATTATTTTCGTCCCAATCCCAAAAGAATTAGGATAATCACCGTTAAGAATAATGGTGAGGTAATTTGAAGACGGCAAATCATTTCTAAGAACCGAGGCCACCTGATTAACATTATTTATAACTAAATCTAAATCGCCATCAAGATCCAGGTCCGCATACGCGGCTCCGTTGGAAAGTCCTGCGGTGTTTCCTAACCAACTTGTTGTTACTTCATTAAAGGAAAGGGCTCCGTCATTTTTGAAGAAATAATTGGGCACTCGCCCGAAAGGCATTTTAGTAATCATTTGCTGATCCGAAAAAAAACGTTGTGCCGAATCGCTGGATATATAATTGATGTAATCAAGATCATTGGGTCTGCGCATTATCCCGTTGGCTACAAAAAGATCTCTGTATCCGTCATTATCAAAGTCTGCCAACAACGGAGACCAACTCCAGTCGGTAGCTTCCACACCTGCCAAGGCCGCAATGTCGCTAAATGCCAATGACCGGTCTGGAGTTTCACCCCGGTTCAATTGCAGCGTGTTACGGGTTGCCTGATAGTGATACCCAAACTGAAGTTTAAATTGAAATATTTCGAAGGGATCTTCTCCTGCGCTGGCTTTAATTATTGATTCGTCACGGGGTTGCATATCAAGCGTAATTATATCCTGCCAACCGTCATTGTTAATATCTGCAATATCATTGCCCATTGAAAAACGACTTGT
>JAEUUB010000340.1 GCA_016787745.1 Cyclobacteriaceae bacterium | reverse complement strand
CCTGCATGAAATCTTTACTAACAAGAAATATGCCGACAAGGTGATTGAAAAAATTCTGAAGAGCAATCCTAAATGGGGTGCGCGCGACAGGCGGTTTATTGCAGAAACAATTTATGATATCGTACGTTGGCATCGGCTTTTTAAAGAAGTATCGCAAGCCGGGGAGGAGGATTTCTGGAAATTACTCGGTGTTTGGTGTATCTGGAGTAAAGCGGGCTTACCGGAATGGGAAGAGTTTAAAGGCCTTAACAAAAAAGAAATTGAAGCTCGATACGAAGCAGTACAATCAGAACGCAAAATCAGGGAGTCCATTCCAGACTGGCTCGATGAATTGGGTGAAAAAGAATTTGGAGCACAATGGGATAAAGAGCTAGCGGCCCTTAATGAAGAAGCCAAAGTGGTATTACGGGTTAACACATTAAAAATTTCCCGCAAGGAGTTACAAATTGAACTTAATGAGGAAGAAATTGTCACCGAAGCGCCCCTCCCCTTTCCGGATGCACTATTATTGGAGCAAAGGCAAAATATTTTTACCAGACAACAATTTAAAGACGGGTTGTTTGAAGTGCAGGATGCCGGCTCACAACTTATCGCTCCTTTTTTAAAGGTAGAACCGGGTATGCGCGTAATTGATGCATGCGCGGGGGGCGGTGGTAAAACGTTACACCTGGCCGCCCTGATGCGAAACAAAGGACGCATCATTGCTATGGATACCGAGGGTTGGAAGCTGGACGAACTTAAAAAACGCGCGCGGAGGGCAGGCGCTGGAAATATTGAGCCAAGGCTGATTGAGTCTTCCAAAACCATCAAGCGACTCGAAAATTCTGCCGATCGCGTGTTGCTTGATGTTCCTTGTTCCGGATTAGGTGTGATCAAACGCAACCCCGATGCCAAATGGAAATTGTCGATTGATTTTATTGAACGTGTAAAGGAACTGCAGCAACACATTCTCGAAGATTATACAACGATGGTGAAACCGGGAGGGTTGGTTGTTTACTCCACCTGCAGTTTGCTCCCATCCGAAAACGAAAAACAAGTGCTTGCCTTTTTAGAAAAGAAAAGAGATTCATTTGAATTGCTGGATCAAAAATGGGTGCTTCCTTCAGAAGGATATGATGGATTTTATATGGCGTTGATGAAGCGGAAAGTTGAAAGTTCAAAGTAATAGCGCGATTCAATCTTTACTTTCTACTTTTAACTTTTTACTTTAAGCCTTTTATTAAATATGAAAACATCCTTAACAAGTTTCCTTACGATCTGCTGTTCTGTCTTTTGTTTTGCTCAGGATTTTAAAACCTACGAGCAAACGATTCCCAACACCTCCATAACATTTAAAATGGCGGCAATCCCGGCCGGGAAATTTAAAATAGGAAGCCCTGCAACAGAACGTGGAAGAGAGGGCGATGAAGGTCCACAGAAGGAAATTGAACTTGGAAAATTCTGGATGGGAACCAAAGAAGTGACGTTTGCCGAATGGGACTTATACTTTAAGGATAACAACTTGCCCCAAAGCAAAAAAATAGACGGTGTAACCCGCGCTACACCTCAATATATCGATCTTACCTGGGG
>JAEUUB010000291.1 GCA_016787745.1 Cyclobacteriaceae bacterium | reverse complement strand
AGTTTGTGAGCGAGAAACTGCGAATTGTTTATCAAACCACGGATAAAGTTATTACCCTATGAAGTGCAGCGATTTAGAGAAAAGTATCTATCTGTTTGAAGAGTTATCTGCTTCGGAGAAAAGAAATTTGGAAATGCACCTCGCGGAGTGTAAGGCTTGCCGTGCATTGGCAGCACAGGTTAAGAAATCCCGTTCTATCATTCAAGAGGCGAGCACTCTAATTCCTGAACTGAAGAATCCGAATCAGATAACGCAACGAATTATGCAGGAACTAAGGACAGAGGAAAGAGTTGGTGTATGGAGCCAACTCACTGTGTATATAGATTCTGTTTTTGTTCGCTACGCTTTTTCAGCGATGTCGTTGGTGTTGGTTTTGTTGTTTGTTTGGGAGTGGCGCTCAGAGGTGGACTTAGCTGTGCGCAATAGTAAGTTAGATTTTCCACAGGGGTCAATTTTAAATGCGCGAGCCATCTCTAATCAATACCTAAATCAAAAAAAAGCGAACCATGCTACTGAACCGGTCTCGAGATATGCCTATTACAAACAAAGCGCCCGTAAATAAAATTGACTATGGAAGGGTTATGCAAATACCTTTCACTGACCGAATAGACTATTTGAACCATTCTATGCCTGCGTGCCAAAATGCACTACGGCATGCAGGTGACATTAAACCAAATAAATTATAAAACATGAAACTAACCTTGAATATTGCATGTCTTGCCTGCCTCATCTTTTTTGCTTCGTGCGAGCACAATGTTTCCATGGAAACCACTGTTCACGAAGATGGCACCCTGGACAAAATTATGATTCTGGAAGTCGAAGACACGACTCGGAATTTTCTGGGTATCAGTCCTCAGGCCGGGTGGCAAATGAAAATTCAAAGCATAAACAACTCTGCTAACGAGGCATCGAAAGAGAATAAGAAGTGGAGGGTCACCTATCAAAAACATTTTGCCACTGCTGAAGAAGCCAATGAGATGTTCTCCAAAGAGTCAGATTCTTTGTTTCGGATTAGCAGCCGATTTCAGAAAAAATTCAAATGGTTTTATACCTACATCTATTATTCCGACACGTATCATAAAATTAATCGGATGGCATTGCCTCCGGATGATTATATCGCAAAAGAAGATTATGATTTTATAAATAGATTGCCGGCAGAAGGATCGATGATTTCAAAAGCTGATAGTTTATACCTGGCTGAACTTCATAAGAAGATTTTTGATGTGTACGGATTGCGGGCCCTGTTTGAAATGTATTATTCGCTGAATGAACAACTGATTACTGAAAGTGGGCTTGAGAAGCATTGGCTGGACACTTTGCAGAACCACAAGCCATCCTTGTTTGAATCAATTGCTAACAATCAAAACCTGCCCGATGACTATTTATATCGTGCCATGGATAGCCTCGGTATTCCTTTCCCTTACGAACGACTGCAATCGCGCTATGAAACTCTCTTCGGTGAACTCGAGGCAAAATTGAATTTTATTAACCATGCCAGCGAAGGGAACTATACTCATGTAATTAATATGCCCTGGAACATAGTACAAACAAATGCGGATTCGATTTCAGACAGGCGGGCTCAATGGAATCCCCCTTCAATTAAATTTCTTTTGAGGGATTACACCCTGTATGCTGAAGCGCGTAAGGCAAACTATTGGGCTTTTGCTGTTTCGGCAGTGATATTAATTTTTACCATCTATTTGTTCCTGCGAAGAAAAGACTCGCCAGAACTTAGGTAGTCGAAGAAAATTCTGGCTACAATTCTTCAATAAAAATGTTGCGCCACT
>JAEUUB010000288.1 GCA_016787745.1 Cyclobacteriaceae bacterium | reverse complement strand
GTTCACTTCCGTAATGCCATACGACACCGCCTGGCAGATGTAGTCGAAGTGTGGGGTATCGCCTTGAATAACACAGCCAAGGCAAATCACCGCATCTATTTCTTTTTTCTCAGCCATCCAAAGTGCGCCAAGAGTAAGTTCAAATGTGCCGGGTACATTCTTCCGTTTAATGTTTGCTTTTTTAACACCTAATTGAATCAGCCCTTCAAGTGCACCCTGGTAGAGCGATTCTGTTATTTCTTCGTTCCACTCGGCCACCACAAGGGCAAACTTCTTCTTCGAAAGATTGATCTTATTTTTTCCTGAAACTGATTTTAAAACTCCGGCCATAAATTTTGGGTAATAAAAAAGGGATAGATATCTATCCCTTCAAATGTAATAAGATTGAGTTTAAGAGTTGCTCTCCAAACGCGCCTTAAACTTTCGTGCGTTCTGCAATTCGCTCGATTCCCAGTACTGATCTATAATGGTTTGGTAGGCAGCCTTCGCCTTTTCATTTTCATTCAGCTTCTCGTACGCTAAAGCTGCCTTCATTAAGTAAAGGGGGGTAAACTCTTTATTAGGTTTGTAGGCTGCGGCCTTGGAATAATACTTTGCTGCGTTCTCAAAATCCTTTTGTTCCATGTAAGCATCGCCCATCAGGCTGTAAGCACGTGCCTGCACGAGCAAATCACTGGAGCTAAAATCTTCCAGGTGGAAAACAGCAAGCGGAAATTTTCCTTGCTTTAAGTAGATGGCTCCCGCGTAAAAGTTGGCCAGGTTGCCCGCGTCTGTCATCCCGTAATCCTCAATGATTTGTAGAAATCCAAGATTATTACCATCCCCGTTAAGGGCCAGATTCAAACTGTCGGCTTCAAAATAACGAACGGCCTGAAACATTTCTCTTTGTGCAAGCCCATCCTGATTGCCCATATAGTATCGGTATCCGAAGAAAGCCCCGATTAAAAGCAGGATACCCGCAACAATACCGATGGCCGTCTTTGGGTTATTTTCAAACCAGTCTTCTACGCTCACCAATTTTTCCTGAATAACTTCTGGATTCTCTAATAAATCCTTGTTTTCTTCCTTCTTTGCCATGTTTCTTGTAAATAAAAGTCCCGTTCAGTTGTTTTCAGAACGGGACGCAAAACTAAGAATTCGTATTTATTAAACAAAAGCAAGATCAATCCACAATAAAGGGATAATCCGGCTCGGCATAAATATCTTTAAGAGCTTCCGATGGGTCGGGGAAATTTGATTCTTCCGCAAACTTCACGCTTTCCTCCACCTGCGCATTTACTTTTTCTTCAATGGCAGCCAGGTCTTTAGCCGATGCGATCTTTTTATCAAGAATGGTGTGGCGAACTTGTTCAATCGGGTCGCGCTGTTTGTATTCTTCAACTTCTTCCTTTGAACGATACTTTTGCGGGTCGGACATAGAGTGTCCCTTGTACCGGTACGTTCGGAATTCAAGCAAGGTAGGTCCTTCTCCGGCCCGGGCCCGCTTGGCCGCTCTTTCTACTGAATCGTGAACAGCTTCCACATCCATCGCATCAACAGCCTCGGAAGGAATATCGTAGGATTCGCCCAAAGTATATAATTCATGTACATTGGAAGTGCGTTGTACTGATGTTCCCATTGCATATCCATTGTTCTCGATAACAAAAATTACGGGAATTTTCCAAAGCATAGCCAGGTTTAGCGCCTCATGGAATGCACCCTGACGAACCGCGCCATCGCCCATATAACAGATACAAAGCTTACCGGTTTTATTAAACTTTTCGGCAAAGCCAATGCCTGCCCCCAAGGGCACCTGAGCTCCTACAATACCGTGGCCACCAAAGAAACCATGTTCCTTATCAAAAATATGCATCGAACCCCCTTTGCCCTTCGATACTCCGGTTTCCTTGCCGTACAATTCTGCCATGATAGCATTTGGACTTGTACCCAATGCAAGCGGATGCGCATGGTCGCGGTAGGCGGTAATATATTTGTCGCCTTTTTCTAAGGCACTTACGGCACCCGCGGCACAAGCTTCCTGACCGATATACAAATGACAAAATCCACGGATTTTTTGCATACCATATAACTGGCCAGCTTTCTCTTCAAATTTTCTCATCAGTAGCATACTCTCAAACCAAAACATATAAGTTTCTTTGGAGTATCCTTTTTTATCTTTTTTAGGCTTGGCGCCTTTAGCTTGGGCAGTAGTGGCCATAATTGCTAATTTTGAGTGATATGTGAGTTGCGAAAATACGCACCCTTTCCCAATCACCAAAACAAGGATGCGCCATAATTGAGATAATTATCCTATAAACTGTGTTTCTTCAAAAACTGCGTCTATACAACTTCAAGAATCACGCAGAGGTGAATTTAACTTTTGAAGAAAAAATCAATTGCTTTTTAGGTAAGAACGGGAGTGGTAAAACGAATTTACTGGATGCCATTCATTACCTCTCCATTACCAGAAGTGCCTTTAATCCGTACGATCAGCAAAACATTCGTCACGAGCAATCGGGGTTTTTGATAAAGGGAACTTTTGAGATTGCGAAGAAACAAAAGGAGGTGGTTTGTTCCATCCTTCAGGGCGAGAAGAAAAAGTTGTTCGAAGATGATCAGGAGTTACTCCGGTTCTCGGATCATGTGGGTAAATATCCCGTTGTGTTGATTGCCCCGCAGGACATTGAATTGATTTGGGATGGATCCGAACTGCGAAGGAAATTTTTTGATGCGCTGATCAGTCAAATGAATAGAGACTACCTCAATAGTTTAATTCAGTACAACCATCATCTGAAGCAACGGAATAGTTTATTGCGCACGTTTTCGGAGAATGGGAAAATAGATGCCGATCTTATGGTTGGCTACGATTTAAAGTTGACGCTGGCGGGCGACTATATTTATAAAACGAGAAAAACATTTATTGAAGAATTCAAGCCAGTATTTAGCAAACACTACGATTATTTGGCGCAGGAACTTGCAGAGAGGGCCGACATCACGTACAGATCTGATCTTCGGGATGCGGATTTTGGTCAGTTACTAAAAAGAAATCTGCAGCGGGATATCCTCTTGCAAAGAACAACCACCGGTGTGCATCGCGATGATTTTCTGTTCACCTTAAATGAGATGGAATTGAAAAGAGCGGGTTCGCAAGGACAACAAAAGTCTTTTTTAATAGGATTGAAGCTGGCAGAGTTTGAAATACTGGCAGGCGGGAAGCAGGTGAAACCTATCTTGTTGCTGGATGATATCTTTGACAAACTGGACGACCTGAGAATTCAACAACTACTAAAACTGGTGAATCAAGGCATTTTTGGTCAACTTTTTATCACCGATGCGCGGCAGGGCAGGAGCCAGCAAATTCTATCCGAGGCTGGGTTGCTGGCGCGCCTCTTTTTTATAGAAAGTGGTACCTTTAGGCAAGAATGGCTAAAAACGTAAACGAAGAGGGAAATACACAACATATTGGGCAGGCCATTCAGCAGTTGCTCAACCGATACCATATAAAGTCCCGTTTTGACGAAGCTAATCTGATTAGTTCCTGGGAGCAAATGGTAGGCAAACCCGTAGCAAAGCGAACCAAAAAGCTTTACATGCGCAATCAGGTTCTTTTTGTTGAATTAGATAGCCCTGCCATGAAAAATGACCTT
>JAEUUB010000199.1 GCA_016787745.1 Cyclobacteriaceae bacterium | reverse complement strand
TTAAACCCACTATCAATGAAAACTAAAGTTGTAGTCATTTGCCTGGCGCTGATTTTTTCCGGCATGCAAGTTTTCGCCCAACTCTCCAAACAGGAGAAAAAGGAATGGAAAAAGAAAGCCAAAGAATACGCCAAGAACCCGAGTAACCTAAAAACTTTTACAGAAGCTAAACAGGTTGCCGACACCGATAATGCTGCGTTAAAGTCGCAGGTAAGTACCCTTAATGGGCAGATCAGTCAGAAAAATACACGAATCGCTGAACTGGAAGATCAAATTTCCAGAATGCGTGGAGAACTTACTTCCGCGCGTGCCGAACTGGATCAACTAAAAGCAGCTCCCCCCTCAAACTCAATGGATTTTTCGAAAGGCGTAGTTTTTAAAGTTCAAATAGGGGCATTTAAAAACAAAGATCTTTCCAAGTACTTCGACAACAATCCAAACTTTGGTGGTGAGGCAACTGAAAGTGGCGAACAAAAGTTTACAATCGGAATTTTCAGAGATTACTGGGAAGCGGACAAGTTTAAAAAATACATGCGCGAAATGGGCGTGAAGGATGCCTGGATCGTTCCTTACAAAGACGGACAACGTGTTGAAATTAAAGATGTACTAGAAGGTGTGGTGGCAGAAAAGACCGAGACACCCAAGTAATATTTAAATTCTAAAATCAAAGGAGGCAGCTCAAAAGGCTGCCTTTCTTATTTTCACTCAATTCTATTTGTATTTTTGCCCGATGGTGCGAGTTGTGAGTTGTCTTATTCTTTTAATTGGCTTCAGCGTGTCTCACGCACAAATCCGGTTAGAGAAACTTTCGATAGAAAAGAATGAAAAGTATCTGATTCAGGCGTCTGATATTTTAGTGGTGGATACATTAATTATGGCCGACTCGTCACAGATAATTTTAAACCATGATAAGAAGGATAATTTTATCCATGCAAAAATATGGGTGGTGGGAGTAAACTGCTCGATTAACGGATCGGGAGCCAAAGGAAAAGATGGAGAGAAAGGAGTTGATGGAGCAGAAATGCTTAGCCCATGCCGGCAAGGAGGGATCGGACAAGATGGGTCAGTAGGCCTCAGTGGCAAGGCTGGCAATTCGTTGTTCATTTATTCAGATGATATTCAGATCAACGGCTCTCTAACCATTAACTTAAATGGAGGCGATGGAGGGGATGGAGGCGATGGTGGTCAGGGCGGTGGTGGTGGACCGGGCACACGCGTTTGTGCGGGTGGCGATGGTGGCCAGGGGGGCAATGGTTCGAGAGGTGGTAATGGCGGCAATGGGGGTAATCTTACAATTACCTGCAAGCGATGTCCTGATTTACAAGTTTGGTTGGGGGGAAGGTTGCAGGTAAAAAACTACGGGGGGTTTGGTGGCTTAGGCGGTGAAGCAGGTCGGGGTGGGCTTACGGGTCTTGGTCCGGTTAGAGACGGTAAAAACGGGATTCGCGGCTATCATGGCGAGGAAGGAGAAACCGGTAAAAACGGAGCCATTGCTTTCAATAAGAAATAGCATGGAAAAGAGATGGATTCATAAGCCAATGCCTACACCGCAGGAAGTGGAAACACTTAGTAATTCCATCAATGTAAATCCGCATCTCTCTGCTGTATTATGGCAGCGAGGCATCTCTGATTTTGATTCAGCAAAAAAATTCTTTCGTCCCTCATTCGATCAGTTACACGATCCCTTTCTACTTAAAGATATGGATCGGGCAGTGCAGCGATTGCATGAGGCGATTAATAGAAATGAAAAAATTCTCATTTATGGCGATTATGATGTAGACGGCACAACGGCAGTTGCATTGGTTTATAGTTATCTGAAAACATTTTATACAAACTGCAACTACTACATTCCCGATCGATATGCGGAAGGGTACGGTGTATCGGAGGCAGGTATTATTTGGGCCGAGGAAAATAAATTCACTTTAATAATTGCGCTCGATCTGGGGATCAAAGCCTCGGACATGGTAACGCTGGCAAAGCACAAAGGGATTGATTTCATTATTTGCGATCATCATTTGCCGGGGGGAGAAATTCCAAACGCAGTTGCTGTATTAGACCCCAAGCGCGAAGATTGCCAATACCCTTTTGAAGAGTTAAGTGGCTGTGGCCTGGGGTTTAAATTGATTCAGGCATTTGCCCAGAAGTTTCGAAATCTGGAGGAGGTGTATGA
Organism: Cyclobacteriaceae bacterium; assembly: GCA_016787745.1. Lineage (GTDB taxonomy): Bacteria > Bacteroidota > Bacteroidia > Cytophagales > Cyclobacteriaceae > ELB16-189. The sequence continues at coordinate 4,257 of JAEUUB010000199.1, read as the reverse complement.
GTACCTTGATCTGGTTGTGGTTAGCATCGCTTCCGACATCGTTCCGATCAGTGGCGAGAACCGAATACTGGCTCATTTCGGACTAAAAAAATTAAATCAAAACCCTCGGCCAGGGTTAAAGGCATTAAAAGAAATTGCAACCATTAAAACCGATCTCGACATTTCTGGCATTGTTTTCACGTTGGGGCCTCGCATTAACGCGGCCGGCCGGGTGGCACATGCCGAAGGGGCTGTAGAACTCTTGATCGCCAGCAGTGAGGCTGAGGCGAATGAATTAGCCGAGAAAATAAATGCTAAGAATGATCTGCGAAGGGAATTTGATTTAAGCATTACCGAAGAGGCAATCGCCATGGTTGAAAGCAATGAAACATTGCTTAATGCAAAATCTACCGTTCTTTTTAAAGAAACCTGGCACAAAGGTGTAATTGGCATAGTTGCTGCTCGATGTGTTGAAAAATTTTACCGACCTACCGTGATCCTGACAGAATCCAACGATAAAATTACAGGCTCAGCACGCAGCGTTAAAGATTTTGATCTTTATGAAGCGCTTGAGAAGTGCAGTGATTTATTGGAAAAATTTGGCGGCCATAAATACGCAGCCGGACTCACTCTGGACCGCAGCAAGCTGCCGTTGTTTCAGGAGCGATTTGAGACGGTGGTGTCAGCCTCACTTACAGAAGAGATGCGCAGGCCCATCATACAAATCGATGTACCCATTCAGTTTGATTTAATGACGGCAAAATTTAATGAGGTGCTTAAGCAAATGGCGCCCTTTGGTCCGGATAATCCCAAACCCGTGTTTGAAGCGCGCAATGTTTTTGTAATGAATTCACTCTCCTCTTTTAAAGAGAAGCACCTTCGGTTTTTAGCAGGGCAAGCCGGTAACGAAGCGGTGTTTAATGCGGTTGCATTTGATTTAATGGAACATTATGAGCGCCTTGCATCTGGTGAATATTTTCGAATAGCCTTTACCCTGGACGAAAATTCGTTCAATGGAGTAACGACACTTCAACTTAGAATTAAGGATATCAAATTTGACTAACATGATTTTGCGAGCGGAAAATCTTATTAAGCGATATAAGAAGCGCACTGTGGTTAACAACGTATCGGTGCAGGTTTCGCAAGGCGAAATTGTTGGCTTACTGGGACCCAACGGGGCAGGTAAAACCACAAGCTTTTATATGATCGTAGGTCTTATAAAACCGAATGAAGGCACCATTTTTTTGGATGAAACAAACATTACCGATTTGCCCATGTACCAACGGGCAAAAATTGGCATTGGCTATCTGGCGCAGGAGGCATCCGTATTTAGGAAACTCACGGTGGAGGAAAACATAATGGCGCCCTTAGAGATGCGTGACATGCCCAAGAAGGATCGCAAAGAAAAAGTCGAGAAACTTTTGGAAGAGTTTAGTTTAACACATGTGCGGAAAAATCTGGGCATGGTGTTGTCAGGAGGTGAACGGAGACGAACCGAAATAGCCCGTGCCTTGGCCGTTGATCCAAAATTTGTTTTACTGGATGAACCCTTTGCAGGCGTGGACCCCATCGCGGTAGAAGAAATTCAAGGGATTGTGGGTCGCCTAAAAAAGAAAAACATTGGGATATTAATAACCGATCATAATGTAGATGAAACATTGTCAATTACGGATCGCGCTTACCTGATGGTAGAAGGTAAACTTTTTAAAGCGGGCACTGCCGAAGAACTTGCCAATGATCCATTAGTGCGTAAGGTATATCTGGGTCAAAACTTCCTGCTTCGCAGATCAAAGATTACCACCCCCTGACCCATTGATTTTTGGTAATCGAGCCTTCTCCTCCTATTTTTGAAGCACCACATGCAAATACTTAATTCCATCCTTACGTGGGTTATGAGAAAGCGAATCCATCAGATCGAGCTTTTTATGAAATACCCCCATGATGTACAGGATGAAGTATTAAGACGGCTTATCAGCACGGCCCGCTATACGGAGTTTGGGCAAAAGTACTCGTTCGATGATCTCATCAATTACGAGGATTTTAAGAGGCGCGTGCCCATTCACACCTACGAACAGATCTTTCCTTATATCAACCGGGCCATGCATGGCGAGCAGAATCTGCTTTGGCCTAGCGAAGTAAAATGGTTTGCCAAATCAAGTGGAACCACCAATGCCCGGAGTAAATTTATTCCCGTTACAACGGAGGCCTTGGAGGAGTGTCATTTTAAAGGCGGAAAAGATTTACTTTCTATTTACGTAAACAATAATCCGGAAACTAAAATTTTTTCTGGTAAAGGATTGGGTGTGGGCGGCAGCTCTCAAATAAATGAGTTTGACCCTACGGCCACCTCTCATTATGGAGATGTGTCCGCGGTCATCATTCAGAACCTTCCCCCCTGGGCGGAATTCATTCGCACCCCAAGTTTGGAAGTTGCTTTAATGCAAAATTGGGAAGAGAAAATTGAACGCTTGGCACGCGAAACGATTGGTGTAAAAGTAACGCATATTGCCGGGGTACCCACCTGGACGGTGCTGCTGCTTCAGCACATATTGGCCATAGAAAAGAAATCTTCCATATTGGAAGTCTGGCCCAATCTGGAAGTATTTTTTCACGGAGCAGTCGCTTTTAAACCATACAAGAATCTGTTTAAGTCGATTATCCCCAGCGACCAGATGAAGTATTGGGAAACGTATAATGCAAGTGAAGGATTTTTTGGAATTCAGGATCAGGGTAATTCGGAAGATCTGTTGCTCATGCTCGACTATGGAGTGTTTTATGAATTCATTCGTGTGGAAGATTTAGAAAAGGAATATCCTGAAGCGTTGTCATTAACCGAAGTAGAAGTAGGAAAGAATTATGCGATGGTGATAACGACTAATGCGGGTTTGTGGCGCTACAACATAGGCGATACCGTTAAGTTTACCAGCATATCACCCTATAGAATTCGAATTAGCGGTCGTACCAAGCATTTTATGAATGCCTTTGGCGAAGAAATAATTATTGAAAATGCCGAAACAGCCATTACCTGTGCCTGCGAGCAGACAGGAGCTGTGATTGATAACTTTACAGCAGCGCCTATTTATCTGGAAAAATCAAAACGAGGTGGTCACGAATGGATCATTGAGTTTCGATCGAATCCACGCGACATGAATGAGTTCATTCATGTGCTGGATGATACACTTCGCAAAATTAATTCTGATTATGACGCCAAGCGATCTATGGATTTGGCACTGGTTGCCCCGACCATCCATGCGGTAGCGGAAGGCACATTTTATAATTGGATGAAAAGACGGGGAAAATTAGGTGGACAGAACAAAGTGCCCCGCTTAAGTAATTCCCGCGAGTTTGTTGATGATATTCTAGCGATGGTTGCCTCTGTGTGATTACCTTTTGACGATTTTCTAACTCCTTCAAACTTTATGCTATGAAAAGAAGAGCAGTCATTCTTTTAATATTGTTAGCGACAGCAACGGTTGCCATCGCGCAAAATAAAAAACCCATTCTTGCTTCAGATTTACTGAAGATTGCAACCACCAGCCAACTACAGATTTCGCCCGATGGATCCAAGGCCATTATGGTGGTTATCCGCAAAGCAGTAAAAAATGAGAATGAGTATTACTACACCCGCCATTTATACATGACTGATTTGGTCAATCCGGGCGAGCCAATGCAATTAACTTTTGGAGATAAAAATGACGGGCAGCCCCAGTGGTCTCCAGATGGAAAGAAAATTGTTTTTGTACGTACCGATGGTGAGCGATCTCAATTGTGGATATTGCCTTTGAGCGGTGGCGAAGCCCATGTTATTACCAAGGCTGAATTCGGGGCAAGTAGTCCGAGTTGGTCACCGGATGGGAAGAGAATTTTGTATTCGTCCAATATTCCGTTTTCGGTTATTGATGCAAAGACACCTTGGGTGTACGAGCGCCCTGGCCGGGTTCAGGGAGATGAACCCAACTTTAAAGCCTTACAGGTGGATGAACGGAAGAAAGTAGTAACCAGTCCGGATGGATCCTTGGAGGAAGTTCGTGCCTGGCTTGCTAAAAATTCTTTTGACAGCAATCCACGGGTTTTGATTCGTCAGAATTTACAAGGAGAACTTAATCTGCAACCGGAGGAAAGTTTTTCGCATTTGTTTGTTCATACGCTGGGCTCTGAAGAGAAGGATGTTCAACTCACGCAAGGATTTCAAGACTATCAATCAGCCGATTGGTCACCGGATGGCAAAACCATTATATGCCATTCAAAGATTTATAAGATTCATCCGGATCGCGAGCG
>JAEUUB010000196.1 GCA_016787745.1 Cyclobacteriaceae bacterium | reverse complement strand
GCAAATTTTGCTTTTGCTTTGGGTTGATATTCTAAGGTTTTAAGATCGAGCGTAAGAATTTCAGTTTCGCCTTTGGCATTTTTAGTTTTTTTATAAAAACCCTGACCGGTTTTATCACCCAACCATTTGTTCTGTTCCAGTTTACTTACTGCTTCGGGTAACTTAAACATCTCTCGGCCTTCATCATTTGGTAAGCCTGCATATAGATTGTTGGCTACTTTTACAAGTGTATCTAGCCCCACCACATCAGAAGTTCTGAATGTTGCCGACTTTGGTCTGCCGATAACCGGGCCGGTAAGTTTGTCGATCTCATCTACATTAAGATCATACTTGCGCATGGAGTCAATAACTTTTAACAAGCCCCAAACCCCAACGCGGTTTCCAATAAAGGCTGGCGTGTCTTTACAAAGCACCGTTGTTTTTCCTAAGAAAAGATCCCCATAGTGCATTAAGAACTTAGTAACTTCAGGATTTGTCTTTGCTGTTGGTATGATCTCTAATAATTTGAGATAGCGTGGCGGATTGAAAAAGTGAGTACCGGCAAAATGCTTTTGAAAATCTTCGCTTCGGCCTTCGGCCATCAAGTGAATGGGGATACCCGAAGTATTTGAAGTAATGAGTGTGCCAGGTGTTCTATACTTTTCTACTTCTTCATATACTTTCTTTTTAATGTCCAGATTCTCAACCACCACCTCAATTGTCCAATCGTAATTTTTGATTTTTGGCATGTCGTCCGTAAAGTTTCCAAGCGTAACACGCGAGGCAAATTTTTTACTGAACAAAGAAGCTGGATTAGCTTTAAGCGTAGCATCGAACGCACTGTTTACAATTCTGTTTTTAACAGCCGGGTGATCAAGCGTTAACCCTTTTTTCTTTTCGTCATCATTAAGTTCTCTGGGCGCAATGTCAAGCAGTAGCACCTCCACACCAATGTTGGCGAAGTGGCAGGCAATGCGGGAACCCATAATTCCAGACCCTAATACGGCAACTTTGCGGATTGATCTATTCATAGTATTAACTGTTCGCGGTTTCGTAAATATTATTTCTCTCAATCATTCTATTAATCTCCTGAAGCACTTCAAAGAACACATCTAATTTCTTATTCGGGATTTCTTCGCGCACCACTTCATTAAAACGAAGCACGGTTTCTTTCGATTTCTCCTTATTCTTTTTGCCTTCTTTCGTTAGAAAGATCCGTACACATCGTTTGTCTGTTCTATCCGCCTGCCGGTAAATCAGGCCTTTTTCTTCCATGGAGTTTAACAGGCGCGTTACACTTCTTGGCTCAAGGCCCATCAAGGGTCCAATCTTGGTTGCAGGGGTACCCTCCTCTGAGTGGATATTCAGCAGGGCAAAGCCAATTGACATGGTGCCATTATACTTTAAGGCTTGTTGATTATACATCCGGGCAATGCCATGCCACGCTGCTTTTATGTTATAATCAATGGTTTCTTCTCTCTTCATAACAAGGATATCGAAGATATAAAAATATATTCTGCATGCATACTATGTTATTGATTTTTTTGTCATTAATCCGTCTTTTTTATTAAGTGCCACACTCAATTTTAATATTCAAAAAATGACTTTTTGTGAGCGCATTATCAATCCTGTTTCCATTTTTGAAAGGCTAAAAAAATATAATCAATTGATTATTTGACACTTGCGTATTTTATGCTGATTAATTGGATGATAAAGATCATGTTATCTGTTGTTAAACGTCATGTGGAAGTATAGGCTGTCTATCTAATCTTGTAATGAAAAGAGAACAAAACCCAACCAATGAATTCAACAACCCAAACTCTTATAAAAAGGACAAGGCTAATTTTCCTCAGTCTTATACTATTAAGTCTCTACGGCCAGGCACAAAGTTACCGCATAACGGGTAAGCCTGTAATTACAATTGCCGGCACTTCAACTCTTCATGACTGGACCATGAATTCCGATCAGGCCAATCTGCAAGCGACCATTGAAACTGATGGCAATGGAACTCCAACCAAACTTGCTTCCTTGTCGGTTAGCATTCCGGCCGAAAGTTTAAAAAGTGGTAAAAGTGCCATGGATAAGAATGCCTATACCGCATTGAAGACTGATAAAAACAAGCAAATCATCTATCAACTTACCTCTTCCATCATCAACGGAAAAACCATCTCAAATTCTGG
>JAEUUB010000818.1 GCA_016787745.1 Cyclobacteriaceae bacterium | reverse complement strand
CTTTTCAAGCAATCCATCTTTACAGGCGAAGCAAAACCAAACACCGTACGTCTGCTTCCATCCCTTGCCTTGTCAAAAACAGAAGCAGATCTTTTTTTAGAAGCATTATCTATCGAACTTAAACAGACTGTTTCCTCATGAAGCATTTCTTATCCGTAAATGAAGTAAGTAACCTTGATCAACTTGTAAGCAATGCACTTGCCTACAAAGCCAATCCATTTAAGGATGCCACCTTGGGCAAGAACAAAAGATTAGGAATGCTCTTCTTGAATCCAAGTATGCGCACGCGGATCAGCACTCAAATTGCTGCCAAGAATTTGGGTATGGATGCAATTGTTTTTAATGTAGGTCAGGATGGTTGGTCTTTAGAATTTGAAGACGAAGCCATTATGAGTGGCACAACGGTGGAACACGTAAAAGATGCAGCTCCAGTACTCGGAAAGTATTTTGACATTCTTGGAATCAGAACATTTCCTTCGCTTAAGAATAAAGAAGACGACTATAGTGAATTATATATTAATCAGTTTATAAAGTATTCAGGTGTACCTATCCTTAGTCTAGAGAGTGCCACAGTCCATCCTTTACAAAGCTTAACAGATATTATTACCATTCAGGAGACTTTCAAAGAGAAACGGAAACCAAAGATTGTCCTCACATGGGCACCGCATGTAAAAGCATTGCCGCAATGTGTTGCGAATAGCTTTTCGCAATGGGTAAATGCCTGGGGCGAAGCTGACTTTGTAATCACACATCCGGAAGATTATGAGCTCGATTCAAAATTTACCAAAGGCGCTACCATCACACAAAATCAGGATGAGGCACTTAAAGATGCCGACTTTGTTTATATAAAGAACTGGAGTACGTATGAGGATTACGGTAAAATTTATTGCAATGATCCTAAGTGGATGTTGACAGGTAAAAAATTATCGGTAACGAATGATGCTAAAATTATGCATTGTCTTCCCGTAAGAAGAAATGTAGAACTGAGTGACGAAATTCTTGACAGCAAAAATAGCATTGTTACACAACAGGCTGGCAATCGGGTTTGGGCAGCGCAAGCGGTGTTGGCTGAGTTATTAAAGTAGTAAGCAGTAGGCAGATATCAGTAGGCAGCCATCCTGCCAACTGCGTACTGCTTACCTGCATACTTAACAAGTAGATATGAACAAATTATATATCATTAAAATAGGTGGCAACGTACTGGATGACGAAAAGTCATTGAAGAGTTTTCTCAAAGACTTTGCATCCATTCAGGCGCCAAAAATATTAATTCATGGCGGTGGAAAAATTGCCACTAAGTTGGGTGATCAACTGGGGATTCAATCGCAATATATAAAAGGAAGACGGATCACAGATGCACAAACGCTTGACGTTGTAACCATGGTGTATGGTGGATTGGTGAACAAACAAATAGTTTCCCAACTACAAGCACATCATTGCAATGCCATGGGCTTCACAGGTGCGGATGGTAATTTGATTAGCGCCAAGAAGCGCCCTGTGGGTGAAATCGACTATGGGTTTGTGGGCGACATCACTCCTGAAAGTGTAAACAGCACGCTGCTATATTTTCTACTCAAACAAAATGTGATTCCCGTTTTTGCTCCGCTAACGCATAGCGAAGGGGTTATGCTAAATACTAATGCAGATACGATTGCTTCAGTACTAGCAATTTCACTTAGCAAACATTTTGATGTGCGCTTGATTTTCTGTTTTGAGAAACAAGGTGTTTTAACAGATGTTGATAAAGAAGATTCTGTTATTAATAATCTTACTTATTCTCTCTATCAGGATTTATTGGCAAAGGGTTCATTTCACGATGGCATCTTACCAAAATTAGAAAACTCCTTTAGCGCAATTCAAGCCGGTGTAAAAGAAGTGTTGATTGGAGAACATACTCACTTACTAGCTAACACAGGCTACGATACCAAAGGCACATTAATCACACAGGCATGAGAGAACATTTGCCTGAAATAGCGATTGGCTTACTGCAGCAACTTATCTCTATTCCTTCGTTTAGCAAGGAAGAGGATAAAACTGCTAATCTATTGATGAGTTTCTTTAAACATCATGAAATAGAAGCCAGCCGCAAGGGCAATAATGTTTGGGCAAAAAACAAATTCTTTGATCCTTCCAAGCCTACCATTTTACTTAACTCACATCACGATACGGTAAAACCAAATCCCGCTTACACACGCAATCCTTTCTCTGCAGATCTGGAGGAAGGCAAGCTTTATGGTCTGGGAAGTAATGATGCTGGCGGACCGTTAGTTTCATTAATAACAACCTTCTTCTATTTCTATAAACGTGAAAACCTGAAATACAATTTAGTGCTTGCCGCTACGGCTGAAGAAGAAATTTCGGGAACGAATGGAGTAGAATTAATCTGGAATGACTTACCAAAAATAGATTGTGCCATTGTGGGTGAGCCAACGCTAACGGAAATAGCCATTGCAGAAAAAGGGTTGATGGTGTTAGATTGTGTTACGTATGGAAAAGCC
>JAEUUB010000174.1 GCA_016787745.1 Cyclobacteriaceae bacterium | reverse complement strand
AATATTTATGAATTGGTAGGTATTTCTTCTATCCTAAGTCTGGTATCTTTGTTCGCGCCATTGGTCTTTGGCTTGTATTGGAAAAGAGCTAGCAGCCGTGGCGCGCTTTTATCCATGGTTTCGGGAATTTTGGTTTGGTTGGTAGCCAAGCAAATGGATTTGAGCTGGCCCAGTTTAGTGCCTGCCTTAGTCGTTAGCATTGTAATGATGATTGCTGGAAGTTTAATTTGGAAAGATAAAGTGGCTTATGATAACCGTTGAGATTAATCGCGTGGACAATGACTTTCGGATGGAAGCCATTAATGAAAAGGGGAATAGTATTTTTATGGATGCCGGGCCAGGCGATGGGGGTCACGATTCTGGCTTTAGGCCCATGCAATTGTTGTTGGGTGCTTTTGGTGGGTGCAGTGCTATTGACTTGATTAGTATTCTTCGCAAGCAACGCGAGCCCCTGAAGGATATTAAAATTACCGTTACGGGAGAGCGGAAACAAGGTGTGGTGCCAGCCGTTTACACGGAAGTTCACGCGCACTTCAAATTATTTGGAGACATCAATGCTGATAAGGCAGAAAGGGCCGTACAGCTCTCGGTGGAGAAATATTGCTCTGTGGCCAAAACACTTGAGAAGACCGCACAGATTACTTACAGTTTTGAAATTATAAAAGCCGGATGAAAAAGAACTTTGAGACGAACGCTATTCGCACACAATCATCGCGAACCTCTAATCGCGAACATTCTGTACCCCTATATCTCACTTCCAGTTTTGTTTTTGAAGATGCTGAACAGGCCCGGGCTTTATTTGCCGATGAGATTCCCGGAAATATTTACACTCGCTTTTCGAATCCCAACAATACCGAGCTGATTGAGAAACTCTGTTTGCTGGAAGGCACCGAAGACGGAATTGCTATGGCATCGGGTATGGCTGCCATGTACAGCAGCATGGCAGCCTTACTCAAGGCAGGTGATCATGTGCTGGCTTCACGTTCAGTTTTTGGTTCAACCCATCAGATTCTGAATACTTTATTTCCACGATTCAACATCACCCATACGTACGCGGATATTACCGACCCCGCTTCGTGGGAGAGTAAGATTCAGCCAAACACAAAAATGATTTTTGTGGAAACGCCTTCAAATCCAGCTTTGGATATTATTGATCTGGAGTGGTTGGGCAAACTGGCCAATACGCACAACCTGATTCTTAATGTGGATAATTGTTTTGCAACCCCTTACCTGCAGAATCCTGCACAATGGGGCGCGCATCTGGTAACCCATTCAGCAACCAAGTTTATAGATGGTCAGGGAAGAGTGATCGCGGGCGCTGTGCTGGGGAAAAAAGAACTGATTAAAGAAGTTCGCTTCTTCGCGCGCCATACAGGTCCTTCGCTTTCGCCCTTCAATGCCTGGATACTTTCTAAAAGCCTTGAGACGCTTGCAGTAAGAATGGACCGCCATTGTGCGCAAGCGAATGAACTCGCAAAGTTTTTGGAGCAGCACGCGGATGTGGAACGCGTAAAGTATCCGTTTCTGGCATCACACCCGCAACATACATTGGCCAAAAAGCAAATGCGGCTGGGTGGGGGTGTTGTTACATTCGAAATTAAGGGCGGTGTAGAACGCGGACGAAAATTTTTGAATTCGTTGAAGATGTTATCGCATTCTGCCAACCTGGGAGACACCCGAACGATTGCAACGCATCCGGCATCGACAACGCATTCGAAACTAAGTGAAGAAGAACGGTTGTCTGTAGGTATTACACCTGGCTTGGTACGGATTTCTGTGGGCCTGGAAAATATTCAGGATATTATTAAAGACGTGGAGCAGGCTTTAAAATAATTAGATTTGAGTTTTTATAAAGCAATTTCTTTTGGGTCACCCTCTGTGTAATCAAATACCTTAGTATTACACTTAAGAGCAATTTCTGATAACTTAGTAATCAATGGTTTTTTGTTGTCTTCTGTAAGGAGATGAACTTTATTTTCTTCCGAGAACTTCAGGTAGCCATCATACACTGCTTTGCGAATGGTCGTTGAGGAAGTGCGCGTGTTCATGGTTTGACTGACGTTATTCTTCTTTATAAAAATATATTCAATCTTTTCAAAAACTGATTTCTCACCAAACTTTAACCCGAGTACCCATACATAATCATGATATGATTTTTTATTGAAGTCAATGGACAAGCGGTAGTGTGTGGTAAAGATCAGCACACTTACGAACAGCAGAATTGCAGAACCCACCAGAGTTTTGGAGATGAGAACTATTGCTGCCAACAAAAGAAGCAGTGCAACGAAAAGCCATTGATTTGAAAAATACCGGGACAATCGGCAGTTAATAATTTTCATCAAATCAATAGGTAGGCATACTGGTATCAATCTCCTTTGCCCAGGCTAAAACTCCGCCTTTCAGATTATACAAATTTGTAAACCCATGATTCTTTTCAAGCCACTGCACCATATTGCCGCTCCGCGCGCCACTCCGGCAATGAATAACTACTTTTTTAACTTTTGAAACACGCTCGACAGAATGGGGTATCTCTCCTTGCGGGATTAACTCTCCATTTAAATTGCAGATGTCGAATTCATGCGGCTCGCGAACATCAATCAGTTGAAAGTCTGCTTTTGCGTCCATCATTTCTTTTAATTCCTGTACGGTTATTTCCTTCATGGCCGATGTTAGTTTAGGGGTTGTATTGCAAAACTCATCATAATTAATCAATGTTTTTATCGCATCGCGCGATTTTCGATCTGGAATCTTCACAAATGTTGACTCGAGCGTTGTTGAATCAAAAATCAGGACTTTGCCAGCTAGCGGTTCGCCCAATCCGGTAATGATTTTAATCGCTTCATTCGCCTGAAGACTGCCAATAATTCCTGTCAGCACACCCAACACGCCTCCTTCTTCACAATTTGGAACCTGGCCTGCGTCAGGTGGGGTAGGATAGAAGTCGCGATAATTTGCTCCTCGCTTGTAATTGAATACCCCTACCTGTCCCTCATAGCGAAATACAGACCCGTAAACCAGCGGTTTGTCAAGCAGTACACACGCATCATTTAATAAATACCGGGTGGCAAAATTGTCGGTACAATCAAGGACTACATCAATCTTTTCAAGAAGTGTAAGAGCATTGGTTGACTCAATTCTTTCGCGGATAGCTTCAATATTTATTGTGGGATTTAAACGACTAATTCTACTGGCTGCCCGTTCCGCTTTCGGGTGATTTAAATCATCGACCGTGAAAAGAATTTGCCGCTGCAAATTAGATAGGCTTACTATATCGTTATCGATAATTTTAATGGATCCCACACCGGCTGCTGCCAGGTAAAGTAGCACCGGATTCCCCAACCCCCCGGCACCAATTATCGCCACCGATGCTTTTTTTAATTTTAGTTGTGCCTCTGTACCAAAATCCGGCAACACAAAATGGCGACTGTATCGGACTTGTTCTTCGGATGAGAAAGAATCGCTATTGCTCATATATTCGTAATTTACAACACTAAATAAAATCTTAACGAATATGCGAGTTAACTATTCTACAGGAGCGAAATGGGAGGACATAGTGGGGTATTGCCGGGCAGTAAAAATTGGCAATACGCTGGAAGTGTCGGGTACAGTTGCCACCGATGGACAAAATGTTGTTGCCAAGGGCGACTTTTATGGACAGACCAAATACATTATTGAGAAGATTAGTAAGGTATTGAACGAAGCGGGCTTTGAACTGAAGGACGTGGTGCGTACGCGTACCTTTGTTACGGACATTAGCAACTGGGAATTGGTAGGTAAGGCGCATGGCGAGTTTTTCAAGGATATAAAACCAGTTACTAGTATGGTTGAAGTAAGTGCACTCATTGATCCTGATTATCTGGTGGAGATTGAAGTAACGGCTATAAAAGATTGACAGTTATACTCCTTTACTAATCCAAGGCTTCGTGGTTTTTTTTTTGACAGATTTATAGTCAACCTAAACTAAGCGCGTTCGTTAGACTCCCATATACTTAAAGCCTATGCTTAAAGCCTTTGCCAGAAATGAGAGAATTGCTTTAGCAGTCATTGCCCTTGGTTGCTTCGCTTTGCATTTGGTTGTTAACCTTGCAGGAGCCTATGGTTTTTTTCGTGATGAGCTTTATTACATAGCTTGCAGCGACCACCTTGCCTGGGGGTACGTGGATCAACCTCCCTTTTCACTTTTCATTTTAAAGATCAGCAGACTTCTTTTTGGAGATAGTTTAACAGCTATCCGAATTACTCCGGTGTTGATGCACACAGGTACTGTTATTCTTACCGGGCTAATGGTAAAAGAGATGAAGGGGGGAGTATTTGCGATTTTGGTAGCCTGTTTAGCGATTGCCCTTTCGCCCATTCACTTAGGCATGAGCCTGATTTTTTCTATGAATTCGATTGACACATTTATTTGGGCGCTATCTTTTTATCTTATTCTTAAACTGATCAACACGCAAAACCAATGGTATTGGATTTGGCTTGGTATTGCTTTAGGTATTGGGCTTATGAACAAAATAAGCGTTTTGTTTCTGGGGTCCGGAATTTTCGTAGGATTCATTCTTACGAACCGCCAGTGGTTTGCAACCCGTTGGCCTTATGTGGCAGGGGCAATTGTCCTACTCCTTTTTTTACCTTATGTGCTATGGAACATCGTAAATGATTATGCACACCTTGAATTTATTCATAATGCTTCATCAGGTAAATATGCGGGACTAAGTGCCATGACTTTTATTAAGGATCAGCTTGTGTTTCTGAATCCTGTGGCTACTCCCTTATGGGTTGCCGGTCTTTTGGGTTTACTTTTCTCTTCTTTTTTAAACAAGTACAAAATACTGGCCTGGATTTATTTAACAGCCTTTGCCATTCTCATGCTTAATGGAACAAGTAAAGGCGAATATTTGGCGCCTGCCTACGCAGGTTTATTTTCGGCTGCCGGTGTTTTTGCAGAAGTGAGCCTGGCTGGTAAGAGCGTGAGATGGATAAAATATGCGTATCCTGTTTTGATAGTTGTGTCTGCTGCGTTGTTAATGCCTTTGGTTTTGCCGGTTCTTTCAGTTGAGAAATACATTGCTTATTCTAAGAAACTTGGAATCGCACCAAGTTCAAATGAAGGAAAAAAACTTTCGGACTTGCCTCAATTTTATGCAGATATGTTTGGGTGGAAGGAGAAGGCTAACGATGTAGCCGCGGTTTTTAATACACTTTCGGAAGAAGAAAAAAAGAGTTGTGCCATTGTATCAAGCAATTATGGCCGTTGTGGTGCTATCGATTTTTTTGGTGAGTCCTTGGGTTTACCTAAATCAATAGGAACCCACAACAGCTATTGGATTTGGGGACCTCGCAAGTATACGGGCGAATTGGTACTAATTTTAGGTGGCACTCTCGAAGATCATGTGAACGATTTTGAGTCTGTCGTGCTCGCGGGAGTTTCGTCTTGTACTTATTGTATGCCCTACGAAAATGACGTTAATATTTTTATTTGCCGCGGCCTGAAATATCCTCTTAAGGAAGTTTGGCCGGCCGAGAAACATTACGATTAATCGCAAAAACTAAAATCGGGCAAGCGCCAATGCAGAAACAGTTTCACCAATTGCCAACGAGGAGGTTGCAGCCGGAGAGGGCGCATTACAAACATTAATTACCTTTTTTTCTTCCAGAATCAGGAAGTCATCGACCAATCCACCGTTGCGATCGCAGGCCTGCGCGCGTACCCCGGCACCTCCCGGGGCCAAATCACTTTCAACAATTTCCGGAATTAATTTTTGAAGCGCCTTCGTGAAAGCGGCTTTTGAAAATGAGCGATACATTTCACCAAATCCGGTACGCCAATATTTCGAAGCCACCTTCTGGAAACCAGGCCAGGCAAGCGTTTCCCCAAGTTCGCTGAAATTAATATCAGACTTTTTATACCCTTCTCGCTTAAATGCTAACACGGCATTAGGTCCCGCTTCAACGCCTCCTTTTGCCATCCGGGTAAAGTGAACGCCCAGGAAGGGGAAGTTAGGATCAGGAACCGGGTAGATAAGATTCTTAACCAGGTATTCCTTTTCCTTTGTTAGTTTATAATATTCACCCCGGAAGGGTATAATCTTAACATTTAAATTGGGTACCGTCATTCGGGCAACTTTATCAGAATAAAGGCCAGCACAATTAATCACCAGTTTGGTGGTATAACTTTTTTTCTGAGTCACTACTACGCTCTTGTCTTCCGAGCTTTGAATAGCAAGAACCTTCTCTCCTAAATTTATCTGCCCGCCCATGGATTGAATAAGGTCGCCATACTTTTGGGCCACTAGTTTATAGTCGACAATGCCTGTTTGCGGTACAAAAATTCCGGCAAGACCAGCTACATGGGGTTCGTATTCTAAAAGTTCTTCTTTTCTAAGCTTCTTAAGATTTTGTAATCCATTTTGCTGACCGCGTACATAAAGATTTTCTAATAAGGCCAACTCATTTTGCTCTGTGGCTACCACAATCTTTCCACAGAGATCAAAGGGAATTTCATTTTCATTACAAAAGTCAATAAGAAGATTATATCCGCGAATGCAATTGGTGGCTTTTAAACTTCCCGGTTTATAATAAAGCCCTGAATGAATAACACCACTGTTGTTGCCCGTTTGGTGTTTAGCTAATTCCGTTTCCTTTTCAAGGAGTAGAATTTTTAAAAGCGGATTGGATTTGGTAAGGGTTAAAGCTGTGGCTAAGCCAACAATGCCACCACCAATAATAGTAATGTCGTACACGCGTTTTTCTTTTGTTGCGAAGCTACTGCCTGAAAGACGATACCTGCAAATTTGATCAATCTTTTATAGGGCGAATGCGGACATTCAGCGACTGCTCTACGATCACAAAATGATTGGGTGGAATCATTGTCCAGTTTTTATCATCTGAAAGTTTCTCGGAAACAATCAGCACGGATTGATCGTTGTCCTCGGGCGCTTCCAATCGGGTAATCCCATCCTCCACAACATACCGGCTTCCTTCCGAATGGTATAAAGTTAATGGTTCCTGATTTGAATCAGAGCAATACCGGGTGGCCACCATAAACAGTCCGTTGGTTACAACCATGTTCAAATAGGCAGGCTCCTCAATCCCGTATTTATGCATCATCTTTTTTAAATCCCGGTAAGTATGCTCAAAGGCATCTACCACGGTTTCGGGGCTTATGCTTTGATGATTATTAAATAGATGATTAAGCAGGTATGCGAAGATATGTTCTGAATCGGTTTGCCCTTTTATCCAGTTGTACAAATCATCGCTTAAGGGTTGACGTAGGTGCCTTTTGATTTTACCAAACTCCTCAACGCCACCATTATGTGCCATTAACAAATTTTTATAGTTGAAGGGATGGCAATTAGACTCGGATACTTCCCCTACGCTGGCGGCACGCACGTGGGCAATCATGCACTCTACTTTTACTTTAGGCGCCAGGTTTTTTAAGTTTCGATTGCTCCAGGCCGGGTTTACTGAAACATACGTAATGGGCTCGTAGTTAATTTCAGGTACGTACCAACCTACACCAAATCCATCGCCATTTAGGGGTTCCTCAATTTC
>JAEUUB010000170.1 GCA_016787745.1 Cyclobacteriaceae bacterium | reverse complement strand
GCCGTTGTAAACAGGGTTTGTCAAACCTGTCACTGTACGAGTGGCTTGAGTTGGCGCAGTTGAACCGGCCGTTACTGCCACCCAGAACCAGGTACCACTGGTTGAAGAACCACTAAAGGCTGTCTGAGCGATACTCCACTGCAATTGTGTTCCTAAATCTGCGGTAAAGGTTGCAGTAGGGGAAGGAACAACACCCGATACAGAGCCTGTCGTAGAAACAGCATCTGCCACGGTATTACCCGCATCGTTCAGGAAGGTAGGATTAAGACCTGCAAAAGCATTGCCGGCCAAATCTTTACCGCCCGTTACGGCTACCGTTACGTTACCATGGGTATTATCGAACGGAACGCTGCTATCTTTCCACAAATAGAGATAAGTAGCCGATAGTCCATTAGCTGCCAAGGTCATAGAAGTAGCTGCTAAATCATCCAGACCTTGTTGACCGGTAATGCTAACTTTAAGCGCGTCTGCCGATGCAGCACTCATGGCTTCATTGAAGTTAAGTGTTAACAAAGTCGCCTGACCTCTACCCACCCGAGTAGGTGAGAAAGAAGAGCTAACCAATAACGGAGCCTGGTTATCTACGTTCAACGTAGTGCTGGATGCCACCTGAGTTAAACCACCTGAAGGGGCTGAACCCGTTGACACTGCACCGGAAGTGCCAATTGACACTGAACCTGTGTAACCTGCAGGCGCTGTATATTCAACTGTAAACTTGGTAGTAGAACCCGACACTGGAGTCAAAGGACCCAAGGTACCGGGACCAGTAAGTGCTACTGTAGGCGCGGTAGCAATCGACCTATCGTAGGTAATCGTAACCGTAGTTTTATCACCACTCTTTAGGAAAGACTTAGCGCCAGTCTCACGGGCATAGGTTGCTTTTGGATTGAAAACGTTTTTGTTCACTCTCCACTGGCCCAAGCAGTTGATACCTACAGTTTCAGAGCACACAGAGGCACTCCAGGATCCATATCCTGTACCATCATCACCAATCAATCTCCAGCGTAATACAAACTGGTCAGCTGCCAAGGCAACACTACCTGCTGGTATAGATACTGTACGACTGCTATAAAACCGCTTGGTAGAAACGGTACGATCTGTTTTGGTAATGGCGGCAGCGGCAGCCGAGAAAATACCTTCCGCAGTACCATTGTCATCATAATCCCAAGTCTGGTCCTTAAACAACTCATACACATCGCTTGGAGTTACAGTAATGTCAATCGGTGCTCTTGCAGCCGTTGGGGTTACCGATTTCCAAAATTTGCCCTCCGGGTAAGATGGCCCTTTGGATGCACCACCATGATTCGCAATTAACGGATTTCTGTCAGGATCGGAATAAGTTTCGTTATAAGCTAAGTAAAGCTCTATTGACGAAATGTTAACCCGGTTGTCGTAAGATACCCACTGCAACTTATAGTTGATACCGTTTGCCTGATTGTTTTCATCAAAGAAAACAGCTGCATCTACAGCAGCCTGACTATAAAATTGCGTAGCCGTTGGTAACAAAGAAGTACCATCAACCAGAGAAACAAATTGACCCAATCCATTAGCATTTCCATTTGGTTCAATGTATGGGCTAAGTGATTCGTCTTTACACCCAATGGCTAAGCCAATGAGGGTAGCTGATGTTAAAAATATTTTATTAAATCTTTTCATGTTTATCACAGATTAGAACTTGAACTTTAGAACATCCCAAAAAACCTCGTTCTGATCAAAAACGGTACTCCGTTCTTTATCAGTTACTGATTGGTTCAAGGTCAGATCATCCAATGAATAAGGCAACCGCAATGCGAATTGACGAACGCGTTGTAGAGGAGCCATAATATCGTTTGGTAACCCGGTTCTGCGGAAAGCATTGTAAATTTCATGACCATTACCCAGGTTAGAGAACCAGGCTTGCTTTAACAAGACATTGAGTTTTGCATCGTTGCTTGGCGCAGCATCCCACTTAGCTAACCAAAGGCTAACATAGCTCTCAACAGATGCACTCGATGGGGTCACTGATGCAGCATCAACTGCACGACCGAAAGCAACTACTTTTGCGATGTGCTCGCGCAATGCAGCTTCAAAAAGCACTTTGGCATTGTCGGCAGTACCGGCAACCTGTCCGGTTAAAATGGCTTCCGCCCGGTAGAATTTCACCATCGAAGAAGTAATCATAGGGAAGATACCATTTCCGAAAGCATTATTGCTGCCCACCTTTCTTAATCCGGCACCTCCCGAATTAAATCCGCCATCGTCATAATAACCACCCGCAGGATATACACCTGGAGCAGTTCTTAAGGAGCCATCCAAAGGTACACCGGCACGATCTCCACGGTCGCGGCCAAATATACCTGCCAGGTATGCGTTATCAGCAGCGGTAGGAGGATTTGAAATCCGACCTGCGGCTTGCAATTCGGCACGGGTATTAAACGTACCCGTATTTAACACCAGGTAGCCATACTTGCAACCTACAGTTTGGGTACAGGGCGCTGTGGAACGTTCCGTAGGGTCATCAAAGTTCAAAATCTTGGTAGTTTGACGCTTGAAATAGAACGGAAAGCGAGGATCTCCATCCCGGAACATTTCATACATCATTTGATGGCTCAGGTAACTATACCCATTCTCAGCACCGGTGTACGCAGCTTGGTACCAAGGGTGCCGGTTATCCGGATTCAGAGTTTTACCAAACTGAAACTGCCAGTCCTCTGAAGTAGTGTTAATAAGTGGTTGCCCCAACACAGCGGCAATAGCCGCCTTATTATCGCGTACCAAACGAGTTTGAATAAGCAATCTCAATTTAAGTGAATTTGCGGCTTTAATCCAGTTTGTACGGCTTCCACCATAAATGGCATCTCCGGAAGCCAAATTGGTTGGATCTGTGGCACTCAGGTTTACAATGGCCGCATCAATTAATGCAAGGCAATCATCGTAAATGGCAGAGCCACCATCGTAGGCAGGATTTGCATTGGGTTCCGCTAAATTGTTGCCGTTCCAAGCTGTAAAGTATGGTACATCGCCCCAAAGATCAACCAACATACTGCCATAGTATGCCTTCAATACTTGAGCAATACCCAAATATCCTGGAAGATTTCCAGCATTCGTTGTAAATTTAATTACTTCATCGAGGTCCTTAAGCGGCCCTGTATAAAGGTTTTGCCATAGCCCGGTATAACTGGTTACAGACAGATCAAACGCATCCGCGGATGCAATGGCGCCTACAAACCCATGGGTATTTGAGTTAACACCCCCCGCAAAACTGGCAGAGGCATTATACATTACCGAGGGTAACAGTAGGTCGGGTGTAACTTCCGTTGGATTATTCGGATCTGTATTAATATCCAGATCAAAGATATCGCAACTCGTTACTACAAACAGCACCGAAAGAACGGCCGCTATTTTCTTAAAACGATATTTTATAAGATTCATTCTTGTAATCATTTAAATAATTAGAAAGTAAGATACAGGTTGAATCCGTAACGTCTTGTAGTAGGTGTAGCACCCACCTCAAAACCTTGTACGTTAGAGTCAGCTG
>JAEUUB010000157.1 GCA_016787745.1 Cyclobacteriaceae bacterium | reverse complement strand
ACCTTCCGCGATTCGCTTGAACGATCTTCTACTTATCCGCTAGTGGTTGAAAAGAATGGGTTTAAATTTTCGCTGCTTAACTACACCTATGGTACCAATGGCATACCGGTTACAAAACCCAATATTGTTAACCTGATTGATACGGTGTCAATTAAAGCAGATCTTGAAAAAGCAAGATCACAACAAACAGATGCTATTATTGTTTTTATGCACTGGGGGGCCGAATACCAAAGTCTTCCAAATTCAGAGCAAAAAAAATTAGCAGCGCTTTGTCTGCGCGAAGGAGCCAAACTGGTGATTGGGGCGCACCCGCATGTGCTGCAACCTATGGTATGGAAAAAGAACGAAGATCAATTGATTGCGTATTCCCTGGGTAATTTCCTTTCTGGTCAGCGGCCGCGGTATCGCGATGGGGGCGCCATGCTTTGGGTGGAACTTCAAAAAATTTCCCATCGGGGTATTTCTGTAACGTCTATTAATAAAGCAGAGTATGAGTTGGCTTGGGTACAAAAATGGAACGATGATTTTAAAATGTTTCCGCTTCGTTACTTTGATGGCGATACTGTACTGGTAAAAGCAAAAAGCATGCGCGAGGCGATGGCTCTTTTTAGGGATGATTCCCGCGCTTTGTTAGACAAGCACAATGTTAATATTGATGAGCGACACGTTACTAAAACAGATACCCTGGTTTATTCCATTAAATTAAATGAGTTTGAAGAGGACTCGCTTATTCTGGAAAGTTCAATTCTTAAATTTTATGGATTGGAGCGGTTTAATAATGAGAACAACGAAAGCCAGTGGTTTGCCGGAAGATTTTACGATTACGAATTAGCGCGGCAGGCGCTTGCCGATATTTATGCGAAAACGATCTTTCGAAGATCACGCATTGTGCGAAGGGTTGAATTGGAGGAGGATTTATCGGCCGGTAAAGATCACGCCAATTGAAAATTCAAATCCGGTAAAATCAATTTCCGCATTTTTATAATCAACAGTAATAGTCTCTAAGGGACTGAGATGAGTGCCTCCGATATAAGATCCCGACAACGGGAACTTAGCAGCCCCCACCAGATAGTTGCTCTCCAGGGAAATTCCAAATTGACGGGTTACATAAAAAGTAAACTCTGCGCCAACGTGATAACCAAACCCCGGATTGTTGTCATACTTTAAATCTGCGTTGGCCACATCCCACGTTTCAAATGTACGAAGTGCCCTATCGAAATTTCCATAATTTAATTTCTGATCAAACCCATAAAAGGCAAACCCACCACCTTTAATGTCAAACTCCACTTGCTTGCCCTCAAACTTAATTACAAGTTCCACCGGTACAAAGAGCGTAAAGTTTGGCCCCAGCAACGGTTCCTTCGATTCGAAAGGAAGATGAACTATGTTTAACCCCGACATGCGATACAGGGAGGCTCCTGTTTCTATGGCTAAAAACCGATTCAGATCAACACCCAGTCCACGAATGGAAAACGGACTGATAGGAGTGGAGAAATATCCGTTACGGGGAATGAAGTAGGAAAAGGAAAGGCCCACTTCCTGTGCCTCACTTTGTATGATTCCCATCACAACGATCAGGCCGGTTAGAATTAATTTTTTCATTTACTTTTTATTATAGTCATGAAACAACTTTTGCATGTATACTTTACCCGCAACAACTTCTGCCTCGCTCCCTTGTTCCTTAAAGAAACTACCCACATCAAAATCATAAATGGATTCGGCATGATTGCTTACGTATCCATACCCATTGTTAAAAACATAAATAGCAAAAGAATGTAGAGAATCGGCCAACAGGTTTCTACTAAAGAGAAAATCGGATTGACCGTCTAAATTAAGTTGATCGAGGAGCGTGTTCGCAAGATCTGTTTGATTTCCAAAATTTTTTACTCGAAGATCTGATTGGTTAATGGCACCCCCCAACCAGAGCATTGGAATTTTAAACCGTTCTTTCTCTTTTAACTCTTGCGGCTTTGGGAAACGATGCCCGTGATCGGCAGTAATGATAAGCAATGTGTTATTCCACCAGGGTTTCTGTTTAGCCTGCCGGATAAATTCCCCTAAACTTTTATCGGTATAATAGCAGGCATTCAGGTATAAAGAACCTTCATCGGTGCCTTCAATAACTGTTTCCATTGGCACTTGAAAAGGTTCATGACTACTCAAACTCAACATCACTTTAAAAAAGGGTTTAGCAGCCGAATCACTTTCATGGATGAGTTGTTCAAATACATAGTGGTCGGCAACACCCCATTTTGAATCATCCAGATCACTGTTAAAATTATCCACGTCAGTAATGTGGGCAAATCCAGCCTGGGTGAGATAAGATTCCATGTTCGCAAAGCCAATGTCGCCCCCGTAAACAAACGAAGTATTGTATCCGGATTTTTGCAAGGCGCGGGGTAGATAGGCCAAGTGTTGGGTTTTGTCCGGATACTTTATTATTGAACTGCGCGGCTGGGCAGGGTAGCCACTTAAAAGGGAAACAATTCCTTTGTCAGTCCGGTCGCCACTGGCGTAAAAATTTTCAAATAAGATGCCTTCTCGGGTCAGCGCATTTAATTCTGGCGTAATTCCGGGCAATCCACCCAGGGGTTCAATGATTTTAGATGTAAAGCCTTCGAGAATGATCACCAGGATGTTTGGTTTTTGATTGGAAAGAAGTTTGATACTCTCATGTCTGGGTTTCATTATTTGGTTAAACACGGTATCCAACTGATCCGACTCGTAGAAATTCTGCGGGTATCTGATTTCCCCGCGACTGGTTAAACTTTTAAAAAAATTCCAGACCGGATTAATCCCGGCATGATTAGGAAATGCTTTACTCTTGTGAAAATAGACAGCCCCTGTGTTGAGGGGTGCTACACTAAAACTACTTCGGATCGGGACTATCAATAACCCCGTGATAAGAAACCAGACTGGTGCCATCTTTTTTGAAAGCGCGGGTAACGCAAGTAATGAGGGGGCCAGTTTTTTCCAATACAGGTATAAGAAACAAATCATTAGTAAAACGAAAATCAAGAGCAGAATAACCAGCACCATAGGATTTATGCTGCTTAATGCTTCAGACTCCATGTACATAAGCGGGGTTGTGTTAATGCGAAATCCCCAATGTTTATAGAGTTCGATATCTGAAATAATCAATATGCCCGAAAGCAACAGGAGCATGGTTGTAACTATGCCTTGTAACCTATACAGGGTTAGGTTTGATAAGAATGCTGAGGCTATAAATAATAACCCGGGGATCAGCAACCAATAGCCTGCCATGGCTGCATCCATGCGAAGTCCAAGCAGCATGGGAAACAGGATTTCGCGCCAGGATAGTTGCGCGGTTTGAGGATAGAGATAAATGAAAAAAAGAATCCGGCTAACCGTAAAAAAAGAAATCCAGAATAAACCTAACAGTCCAAAAAATTTTAAACGCGCTTTCATTCAGAACGCGAAGATACAAAATTGAATAGTGTTGATGCCGCTGATAAAATTTAGCGATCGGAATGATTATTTGATTCTTATCTTCGTGTCATATTCTAAGTTTATGAAGATTCAATTATCACCGCTAAGTACCTCTGTTTTATTTCTAACCGTTGGCTTACTTCTGTTAATGGGTTGTGCCGAAAAGAAAACTCCGGCCGACCTTATTATAAAGGGGGGAGTTATTTACACGGTTGATGAAAGTAATCCGAAGGTAGATGCAGTGGCTGTGGCAGGTGATAAAATTGTCTATGCGGGTGATCTGGCTGGAATTTCGAAATATGAGGGTGAGAACACACAGGTGATCGACCTTCAGGGAAAAACGATGACCCCGGGATTCATAGAAGGGCACGGTCATTTTATGGGGTTGGGGTATAGCGAGCTGAATCTCGATTTGATGAACATTACCAGCTATGATGAAATGGTTGAAAAGGTTAAGGAAGCGGTTGCCAAAGCACAACCAGGTCAGTGGATTGTAGGTCGGGGCTGGCATCAGGATAAATGGAC
>JAEUUB010000136.1 GCA_016787745.1 Cyclobacteriaceae bacterium | reverse complement strand
GGAGTGGATCTGATTATACAGCGGCAATTTTTGCGGCTGCGCTACACGCCTCATCACTTGAAATCTGGACGGATGTAGATGGTATGATGACGGCTGATCCCCGCAAGGTGAAAAAAGCTTTTACGGTAAAGGAAATGACCTACGAGGAAGCAATGGAGTTATCGCACTTTGGCGCCAAGGTTATATTTCCATCAACCATGCAACCGGCCATGGTAAATAACATTCCAATCTGGATTAAAAACACGTTTAATCCAACCTTTGGTGGAACTAAAATCAGCGACCCATCCAATGGAAAGACTTTGATCATCAAAGGCATTTCTTCGATGGACAAAATAAGTTTACTCAGTGTGCAGGGCAGTGGACTGGTTGGCGTAGTAGGCGTATCCATGCGTATTTTCGGAACGCTGGCTAAAGAAAACATAAGTGTTATTCTGATTAGTCAGGCATCGTCCGAACACTCTATTTGTTTTGCTATTGAGGGTAGTAAATCAAAGCATGCAAAAGAAGCCATTGAAAAAGAATTTCAATATGAAATTCGAAGTCATGAGATGGATGAAGTAAAGGTTGAGGAGAATCTTTCGATTGTAGCTATTGTAGGGGAGAACATGAAACATAACCCCGGTACCAGTGGTAGAATGTTTAGTGCCTTAGGGAAGAGCGGCATCAATATTAACGCCATCGCGCAGGGATCTTCGGAACTTAATATTTCGGCAGTAATTCATGAGCAGGACATTGCAAAAGCGCTGAACGTTTTGCATGAAGCCTTTTTCTTGTCCGATAAGAAAATTCTAAATGTGTTTTTGGTAGGCACGGGATTGATTGGGAAGTCGTTGTTGGCCATGATGGAAAAGCAACACAAGCAACTCGCCAAACAAAATCAGTTGGAAATTCAGATTGTAGGGATTGCCAACAGCAAGCGAATGTTGTTTAAGGAGGAGGGACTCGCTTTTTCCACCGCTGTGGGTGAAATGATGGAGCTAGGTGAGGAGATGAATTTAAATACTTACTTCGGAACCATGATCGGCATGAATTTGTCGAACAGCATTTTTGTTGACTGCACCAGCAGCGAAGAAGTAACCGGATTCTACGAGTCCATTTTGTCCTCCAATATTTCCATAGTAACGCCAAATAAAAAAGCGAATTCCGGAACCTACAAACAGTATCTGGATTTAAAGACAGCCGCCTTCAAGCGAGGCGTTAAGTTTTTGTACGAAACCAATGTGGGGGCAGGGCTGCCAGTAATAAATACGCTAAATGATTTGTTGATTAGTGGCGATAAGGTGATCGGTATTGAAGCGGTTCTTAGCGGAACGTTGAACTATATATTTAGCAGCTATAAAAAAGGAGATCAGTTTAGTGATGTAGTGAGACAAGCAAAAGAGAAAGGCTACACAGAACCGGATCCACGCGATGATTTGAACGGGATGGATGTGGCCCGCAAAGTGCTGATCTTGTCCCGCGAAGCAGGATTATCTATGGAGTTAGACGATGTGCAGGTTGAAAATCTTGTTCCTGAGGATTGTAAAGATGCACCCAGTACAGAAGAATTTTTTGAAAAGCTGAGTAAGCATAACAAATCTTTTGAAGAGATGCGTTCTTCTGCAGAATCAAAAAATGAAAAGCTTCGGTACATGGCCGTTTTAAAAGAGGGTAAAACCCATATTCGGTTAGGATCAGTCAATGATCAGCATCCGTTTTACTCGTTGTCGGGTAGTGATAATATTATCTTATTAACTACCGAAAGATATCATGAGCGGCCTATGGTTATTCGGGGTCCGGGTGCAGGAGCAGAAGTTACCGCTGCGGGTGTTTTTGCAGATATAATTCGGATTGGTAATTATGCAAATAACTAATCGGATGAAGTCAGTAAAGGCTATTGCCCCGGCTACCGTAGCCAATGTTTGTTGCGGATTTGATATTCTCGGTTTTGCCGTTGATGCTCCGGGAGATGAAGTGAAAATTACCTTGCGGGATGATTCCGAAGTTAAAATCAAATCAATCGTTGGAGACGAGAATAAACTTCCATACGACCCAGCAAAAAATACGGCCAGCGTGGCTGTTATTTCTTTTCTAAAGAAAATGGGAAGTACTCAGGGGGTTGATATTGAACTAACAAAGAATTTGCCTTTAGGAAGTGGCATGGGATCCAGTGCGGCCAGTGGGGTAGCTGCGCTGGTCGCGATTAATCATTTGTTGGGCAACCCACTTACGCGCGATCAGCTGATACCTCATGCCATGGAAGCTGAAAAGATTGCTTGTGGTGCCGCACATGCCGACAATGTTGCGCCCTCTTTGTTGGGTGGGTTTGTTCTTATTCGGGACTATAATCCTTTGGATATTATTAAGATTGATGCAGTCGAAAATCTTTATTGCACGCTGGTTCATCCGCATTTGGAATTAAAAACGGAAGATTCCCGTAAGGTATTAAGACACTCCGTAACTTTGAAAGATACGATCACACAAAGTGGTAACATTGCGGGACTTATGATAGGACTATTGAAGGGGGACTATTCGCTTATTTCACGGTCGTTAATAGATGTAATTGCAGAGCCTACTCGGTCGGCTTTTATTCCCGGCTTTGATAATCTCAGGCAGGTAGCGATGGAAGCTGGTGCGTTAGGCCTTGGAATTTCAGGATCGGGGCCCACGGTTTTTGCATTAAGTGAAAATGAGATGAAAGCACAGCAGACTGCCCAGGCCATTCAATCTGAATTTTTGAAACACCAGTTAAACTCCGATCTGTATGTTTCAAAAGTTAATCAGGAAGGAGCTAAAGTGTTAACGGTTGATTAGATTCAGGTGACCATGAATTACTACAGCACAAGCAACAAACACCAAAAAGTAAGTCTACGCGAGGCCGTTATACAAGGGCTGGCGCCAGACAATGGACTTTATATGCCGGAAGAGATTCCGGGGTTGTCGCAAACGTTTTACAAATCCCTTCCGGATAAAACACTTTCTGAAATAGCATACAACGTTTCCAAAGCGCTGTTGGGTAATGATTTACCAGAATCGGAACTAATAGAAATTATTGATCACACGATTCAGTTTGATGCGCCCTTGGTATGCATTGAACCAGGCATACACACGTTGGAATTATTTCATGGTCCCACTCTTGCTTTTAAAGATTTTGGTGCCCGGTTTTTATCGGGTTTGTTGCGGTATTTCGCAGAACAACAAACCAAAGAGATCACCCTATTGGTGGCTACTTCTGGAGATACGGGAAGCGCGGTGGCCAACGCATTTTTAAATGTGCCCGGTACGCGCGTGGTGGTGCTATATCCCTCAGGGAAAGTAAGTGAAGTTCAGGAAAAACAATTCACTACATTAGGCAGCAACATTATTGCCCTGGAGGTTAAAGGTACTTTCGATGATTGTCAACGACTGGTGAAGGAAGCATTTTTAGATAATCAATTAAA
>JAEUUB010000134.1 GCA_016787745.1 Cyclobacteriaceae bacterium | reverse complement strand
CCAACACATCCCCAAAGTAAGACCGAACAAAGTGATTGGTAACATACAACGCAATCAATGCCTCAATGATGAACAGTAACACGGTTAACAGGAAATAGTATTTATTGAATTGTATCTTCATCCTATTGCTCACTCCTTTTGGTTTCAAAAGTAAGGTAAAAATCGACACTTTAAAAGTACTTTTAATTTAAAAGTAATATTAATCCGGAATGCCAAAAAAAAGATACATGATGCAAGAAGTTCGATGGTGAAGAGGTTGATTAATTAACATTCTTGGTATTTTTAAAACTGGTTAATAGAACGCCAATAAACTGTTATGCAAACACGGGCACTCTCTACATTCTATGCATTTTGCTGCTTGGCTCATTTTTCCTGTGAGCCAACAACACCAGAAAATTTTCAACTTGAACCAGGCTTTACAATTACCCGGGTTGCGGCTGAACCACTTATCAAAGATCCCGTGTATCTTGAGTTTAACGAGCGTGGCGATGCTATGGTACTTGAAATGCCGGGCTATCCTTTTGAAGATAAGCAAAGCCGAATTGTGGTATTGAAAGACACCAACCTGGATGGTATCTACGATGATAAAATTGTTTTTATCGAAAACCTGCAACTCGCCAACTCCTTTATGCCTTATAAAAAAGGAGTGTTGGTGGCCGCTCCCCCTTACCTCCTATTTGTCCAGGACGAGGATCAGAATTATTTACCTGAAAAGGTAGACACCTTGATGGGTGGCTTTTCTACAGGCAACCTGCAACATAACTATAATGGACTTACCCTCGGGTTAGACAATTGGATCTACGCGGCCAATGGCGGCAATGATGGGGCTCCATTTTGGTGGAACGATACAACAACCCGCATCGACCTGCGAGGACAAGACTTCCGATTTCACCTTGAAACAAAAAGACTCGAACGAATTAGTGAATCTTCCGGTGGGTTTGGTCTGGCGATGGACGAATACGGCCATATTTTTGAAACGCACAACTTGGAGCACATCTCGCATCCTGTTTTTTCCAATCGCTATTTTGATGGCAAATCTTTAATTCATAATCAAACTTTAACAAATATATCTGACCACGAAGAAAATGGACTGGCGCGAATTTATCCTATTGGTGAACAAGAGTCACGTGTAAATCATCCCGAACAATCGGGCTATTTCTCTGGGGCCTGTGGAATAACGTATTATGGTGGTGGCACCTTCGGTGAAGAATTCAATAACACAGTTTGGGTGGCTGATGTGGTACTTAATCTCATTCATGTGGATAAGATTAACCCCAAAGGGTCTTCGTTTACAGCTACCCGAATGTTAGAAAAAAGAGACTTTCTGGCAAGCACAGATCGCTCTTTCAGACCGGTAAATATGACGGTTGGGCCGGACGGAGCGTTATATATAGTAGACATGCATCGAAAGGTAATTGAACATCCCGAATGGATTCCGGACGACATTGAAAAAGCGCTCGATCTGGAAGCCGGTAAAGATCAGGGAAGAGTTTATCGGATTACAAAAAAAGGAACTTCACACAAGATTGATGTATCCGCCTTCGAGGACTCTAACCGCCTTGTAAAAACGCTTGCACACCCCAATCAGTGGATGCGGAAAACTGCCCACCGCTTGTTGTTGGAAAAACCTCTTACAAACTCAACAATAGACCTCCTGAAGTCAGAACTTACCTCATCCCCAGACTTCGCTAAACTTCACAGTCTGTGGTTACTCCATGAAAATAATAATTTAGACAAAGCAGTTCTGATTGCAGCTCTTCAAGATTCTTCACCTAACCTCCGCGAAAATGCCTTGATCATAGCCGAATCGCAAATCAATAACCATCCTGAATTATTAAAAACGGTTCTTGCTCTACTATCCGATTCTAACAGCCGCGTGCGCATGCAAGCAGCTCTCTCTGTTTCTACAATTTCGCGCGAAATATTTAATTCAAAAAACAACGAGATATTAAATGCACTTCAGGCTTCTGTTAATCAGCCTGGAGATACCTGGAATACCGCAGCGCTAACCCTGGCAGCTCAGGATCAGGCCGCCTTATGGCTTACCTCCTTCTTGGTTCAGCCTGACCAACCTAAAAATCTGGAATTACTTAATTCATTGGCATTTTCGGCTGCCAGCGAACAATCGAATGTAAAGGCTATTTTAACTGCGCTTGCAAATTCAAATTGTACGATGGTTGTTAAGCGTGGCATAATTAAAAATCTGTCTTTAGGAATTGATGGGCTGAATGGCAAATCGCTCGAACCAGTGATAACAACTTTAGAAAATTCAGCTAATAATGATATTGAGCTTCTTACAGATCTTGCCGCCCTCCGAAACAAATTAAAACTACCTGTATCCAGGCAATTCGGTACGTTAAGCCGCCAGGCGCTTAAAAATGTGCTGGATAAATCTTTGCCCGATAGTATGCGACTGCGGCAAATGGCTATGATTGAAATGACTCCGTACAAGGAAAAGTCGAATGTACTCTTTGCGTGCCTGCATAGTACCGAACCGCTCTACCTTCAGGAAAATGCTTTGCGCCAACTTTCCAAATATCAAGAAAAGGAAATCGGACAAAAAATTGTAAGCATGTGGCCTACGTTAAGTCCGCACATACGCAGGTATGCCAGCGATCTTTTGCTTTATATTGAAATACACCATGACGCGCTTCTTGGGGGTATAGAGAAGGGTATAATTAACATTGGTGAAATGAATTTTGATTTGGAGCGAAGACGGATGTTGCTTTGGTGGACGGATAATGAAGATACCAAACGAAGGGCCGAAAAGTTATTTAGCGATTCGGGTGTAGCCACCCGCCAGAAAGCCATTGAAACCATGAAACCGGCTTTGTCTCTTCAGGGTTCGGCTTTGCATGGGGCAAAGGTGTTTGAAACCGTGTGCGCCAATTGCCATATCTATGGAGCGCTAGGAAAAGAAGTGGGTCCGGTACTTACAGAAATCAGTAGAAAGAGCAAAGAAACCCTGATGCACGACATACTTGATCCGAATGCAGCCGTTGACACCAAGTACATTAACCACCGACTGGAAACTCAGGATGGCTCCGTTCACATTGGAATTGTGGGCTCCGAAACGGATCAGCAAATAATGATCAAAAAAATGGGTGGCGAAAATGTGACTGTTATGAAAAAGGATGTAAAATCATTGCGTTCGTTAGGCACCTCCCTGATGATGGAAGGACTTGAAAATAGCATGACCCATCAGGAGATGGCCGACCTGCTTGAATTTTTACAAAGAGGAAATTGAATACTATGAAATGAGCATAAACAACGCTGTATACACAACAGAATGTTAATTATGCGAATCCCATGCCTGCGTGCCGAAATGCACTACGGCATGCAGGCATGTGACAACTAAAAAAAATTAACATATGAAACTTAATTTCGCAATTTTATTATTCCTATTACTTACAAACTGCAAGGTGCCCACTGCAAAAACTCCTCTGCCGCTTGCGGGCAAAACTATCGAGTATCGCTATGGCGAAAGTGTGTATCATGTTACCTTTGATAGTGACACTACACTCCTTTGGGAGGCAATAGCCGGTGATGAAACGGGCGCAAAAGAAAACGAAACCTACGTTGCAGAATGGATTGATCAAGATAAACTCTTTATTACCTGGGGTGAAGCAAACGGAATCGGGGTTAGTCAGGTCCTGGATTTTAGCGCTGGCGAAGTGTATAATCATTTGTTGCGAGGGCGAGCGGCAAGCCTGGGTAACGGTAAAATCAGAATACTGGAATAAATTTATACACCGATCACCTCCCCGTTTGACAGGAGTCTGTTACGTATGTAATTTCCAACTTTTCCTATCAAAGATGCTTTAAGTTTAAAAGAAAGAATGCGCAAACTTTTCCTTTATTCAATTATTGTAGTAACAATAACAGCTTGCACGCACAGAAGCAACAAACCTGCATTGCAAGTGGGTGTGGCAGCGGCTCCCATCAACCCGCCCCTGGGCGCTTTTATTGCGGGCGATAAACAAAATAGAAAATTTACGGCAATTCATGACAGCCTGTATGCGAAAGCCGTTGTATTCACAAACGAGAATGAAAAGCTTGCATTGATTACGCTTGACTGCATTGGATTATTATACCCGGACGTTTTGCGCATTAGGCAAAAGGCGGCCGAATTATGCGGATTTCCTGAAGATCGAATTATTGTAACTTCAACACATACCCATTCGGGTCCTGATGTGGTAGGAATTTGGGGTAGCGACTATCAACATTCGGGTATTGACTCTTCGTATATGTCATTTCTCATAAATACAAGCGCAGCCCAAATACAAGCCGCTTGGGAAAATAGAGAAGCAGTTACTGCAAGCACTGCTGAAACAACATTTGGCGAACCCTGGGTACAGAACATTTGTAATGAAGAGATTGACCGCACAGTTTCCATTTTGCAGTTGCTTAATAAGCAGGGTAAAGCAATTGCCACACTTACTAATTTTGCCTGCCATCCCACCTTTATGGATGCTGGCTTCTCAGAGATATCTGCCGATTACATTCATGGATACTACCAGGAAATGAAAAAGAAGACGGGGGGTGAGGCTTTGTTTCTGCAAGGCGCGATTGGCGGATGGGTTCAGCCCGTAGATGGCGCGGGCACATTTGACAAAGCATTTAACCGGGGCCGTGAATTGGCCGATGCGGTTTTGTCTGCCCTACCTAATGCGACTCCGCTTAGATCGACCGCTATTTCATTTCGCAAAAAACAGATTAGACTTCCCGTTGAGAATGAAGCGTGGAAACAACTTGCGGCCATAGGAACCATTCAGCGTCAAATTCAAGACTCAGTGCAAACCGAAGTTACCTGGTTTACCATAGGTGACGCCCAATTTGTTACTCATCCTGGGGAAACCGCACCATTCTACGGTCTTGAAACTAAAAAACTTATGGGTAACGGGCCCAGGTTTGTGCTTGGGCTGGGCAACGATGCGCTTGGCTATATTATCAAACCTTCTTTCTTTACAGATAAAAATATTCCTCACTCCGAATATCTAACGGGTATGTCAGTAGGTAAAGAAACCGGTCCACTTATGATGAAGGCACTGAATTCAATCATACCTAAAAGTAATCAGTAGAATTAGAATGACCTTCCAAAGGCTTATGAGTAGTATTGACTAAAATTCTTCACGAGGTAGCCTGGGAACGGGTGGGTTGTTTTTAGCGGTAAGTCTCGCTAAATTTGCAGCGATCTAAAATGTATAAAGGAAAATCATTGGCAAGGAACACAAAATATTCTGCATGGAATTGGCTCTTGCTATTGCTTTTTTTTGCGCTATTTGGAGTTTCTGAAATCACCTCCGTACATAACCTGCTGCACAAGAAAGAATCGGCCGAGCTGCATACGGCTTTGAATGAGAGTGATCCGTGTCATGTCTCCATATACCATTATGAGCGTAGCCAGGGTTGTGATCATGACGCTCATTTTATTGATGAAAATAAGTGTCCGCTTTGCGATTTGCTTGTACCCAATATACATTTTGTTGAAAGCACGTTGGATGCAGCAACTGTAACCAATTATTCCGTCTTTGTTCCAAATTCTCTTGAACCATCCGTTGAAGGAATACTTTTTCAATTTGATGGCAGGGCCCCTCCCGTTTTATAACGAATAAGCCACTCACCATGAGTGCAACTTCGCAATGATTTAACAGGATCATTCGAAGTATTCTTTATTTGTTATTAATTCTCTATGTTTTTCGTTAGGCGGATATTTTTTTTAATTACGGCTATGCTCATCAGTCTGCTTGCCATTGGGCAGAAGGAGTGTCGCTTTGTGTTTTCGGGGATTGTTGTGTCTGAGACCGGAGAGCCTTTATATGCTGCCACGGTTGCAATCAAGCCCTCTCAAAGCGCTGGAACAAGCACAAACCTGGAAGGTAAATTTAGTTTTAGCAACTTATGCGAGGGGCAGTACGAGGTAATCATTCAGTATGTGGGCTACAAAAGGAAAGAAATTTCTCTATCCATAAGTAAAAACCTTGAAGTCACCATCCTGCTTGAATCAATGGCCACCGAACTCAATGAAGTGGTAGTTACCGAAAAATTGATGAACACGGAGTACGTCCAAAATTTTTCAACTCTGAACGAAAAGAAACTCAAAGAGGCAGCCGGTAAAACGTTGGGAGAAACCTTAAAGGAAATGCCGGGTGTTAGCAGCATCCAATCCGGGCCTGGAATTTTCAAACCGGTTATTCATGGGGTGCACAGTCAGCGGATTCTCATTTTGAATTATGGCATTCGGCAGGAAGGTCAGCAATGGGGTGCAGAACATGCCCCCGAAATTGATCCCTTTATTGCTTCCAACATAGTTGTTATTAAAGATGCCTCGTCAATTAAATATGGCACCGATGCTTTGGGGGGTGTTGTAGTGGTTAATCCCCCACCCTTGCCTGAGAAATCAGAATTGGGTGGTACTGCGCAAACGGTTTTACAAAGCAATGGTCGTGGTGGTACTTTTTCCGGAATGTTGGAAGGTGGCTTGAAAAACCTCGATGGCTGGGGTTGGCGTGTGCAAGGTACTGCTAAACGAATGGGAGATTTTAATACACCCGACTATTCATTAACCAATACAGGAATAAAAGAGTTGAACTTTTCGGCTGCTGCCGGATATCATGCCGAGAAAAAGGGAATGGAAATCTTTTTTAGTCATTTCAATACCGAAATAGGGATATTAAAAGGGACGGCCACCAGCAACATGGAAGATCTGATGAAT
>JAEUUB010000062.1 GCA_016787745.1 Cyclobacteriaceae bacterium | reverse complement strand
TCCTTTTCCATGCAAATTCTCCGTTCAATGATTCAATTCCTCTCTCCAATAGTTTCTTAGAAAATTCCATATGGCTCTTTGTACTTGATTTTTTTCTTTTGGTCAATGACTCCTCATTGTCCAAACGCATGACGCACAACGTTTGTGTTTGCGATGTGGCCGGCTTCCGAAGCCGCGTGTTGTCCCGCGAAACCAAACGTTGGTTTTATAAAAATACTAAAATTTAACCTGTCGCCCGGCCATAGCGCAAACATGTTGTTGTGCACAGTTGCCTTTAACCATTTCTATATTTCGAAACGAATTTGTCCTTGGGAACTTTTTTAATTATTAAGTCGGATTTTATCCAAAGTAGTTCTTGTCCCGTGTCCAAGAAAACAGGTAGTTGAGCATAACTCCAGACTTTTCTTTTCCAATACCATTTGTATTTAAAGTATTGATTTTCTTTATCAAGTAATTTATTTTCTTCTACTAATTTATCAATCTCTTTTCTTTTTTCTTCGATGTCCTTAAGCTCTGGCTTGTCACCGGTTAAATAAAAGTCCCTGGTTATTCTTTTGATTTCTTGTTCATAGTAACCTCTGCTAATATTTCTTTCCCTTAAATTTATTTGTCCGCGAGCAAGTGCTCTATCAATGCTCTGTATTTCAAGTCTATAATTTAAAAGCTTTTCCTCAACCTCATAGGGTACTTTAATATTGTTATTCATTGAATCTTGAATATACTTGTCCTCGATAGATTTGATGTCACCATAAATTGACTGTATTGAGGATGTTATAATTGAAAAGTCATGAGCGTTAACTACCCAAATCATTTTTTTATAAAACCTTTCTCTTGATTCTAATTCATCTTTGTTAATCGGTGAGTTTTGAAATTCAATAACCAATTCCTTAGTTGGAACATAGATGTCGGCTATGTGTTTCTCATTATTTGAAGTGTCAAACTTTATTATCTCTTGCCAGTCATTCGGAAATTTATTTTTCCAGTTTCTGTGCCATTCTGTTTCTGGTTCCCACCAAGGGTCACAATTGTGTCCTTTTTTGTGTGCCCAATGATGTACCTTAATTTGTCCGCATTTAGGGATTAATTCAGTTTCGCAACATGGGCAAGTAGCACTTTGTCCCAGTGTTGGTTCAATTCTTTCCCTTGTTGTTTTATCAAGTCCAAATTTCATTCATCAAATTTGTCCGAAGGCAATTGTGCACAACGTTTGTGTTTATTTAGTTGCGGGTATAGGAGGTTTTAAAAATGGAGTCACGCGCCTCGCGTGACGGAATGTTAAAACCGACCTGCTCCGCCTTGTCCCCCGACACCGAACTAAATTAAGAAACAAAAACTACAACGCAACACGGCACCCCGCAATTAAATAAACATAGTGTTGTACACAGTG
>JAEUUB010000299.1 GCA_016787745.1 Cyclobacteriaceae bacterium | reverse complement strand
GATCATAAGAAATGCACCTTCACTATCCTTGATAAGAAATTTAGTCAACCGCGTAAATTTTCGATTGCCCTTGCCGTAGCGCCCACTAAGAACATTGACCGTACCGAATGGTTTGTAGAGAAAGCCGTAGAACTGGGGATTGAGAAGATTCACTTTATGTTGTGTAAAAACTCAGAGCGGAAGCATCTCAATCTGGATCGCTTTGAAAAGATTGTAATTAGCGCCATGAAACAATCGGGGCTGGTCAGGCTCCCCGCAATCGAAGGGATAAAACCTTTTCAGGATATCATTACTCTTTCTGCCGATCAGAAATTTATTTGTTTTGTCGATACCGAAAATCCCAATCAATTAAAGGCAATGGCCCAACCCAATAAATCGTACCTGGTTTTATTAGGCCCTGAAGGAGACTTTCGTCAAGATGAACTGGAACTGGCCCTCGCCCGTGGTTATACCAAAGTGGGCTTAGGCCCCAATCGGCTGCGAACAGAAACCGCAGCATTGGCAGCTTGTCATACCCTCAATTTAATTAATTTGTAGCCTGATTTGTATAGTATGACTGCGGCCAAAGCAAAAGAAAAAATCCAGGAACTTACCGAACAGATCAACCATCACAACGATCTCTACTACCAAAAAAGCAAGCCCGTAATCTCTGATTACGAATTCGATCAACTTCTTGTTGAACTTCAGAATCTGGAAAAAGAATTTCCTGATTTTCGGTTGCCCGATTCACCAACCCAACGAGTAGGCGGCTCCATCACCAAAGAATTTACCTCTGTGGTACACCGGTACCCCATGCTTTCTTTAGGGAATACATACTCTGCCGAAGAACTGAAAGAATTTGATGCACGTGTCGCCAAGGCTCTGGATGGGGACGACTATGAGTATTTCTGCGAATTAAAGTTCGATGGGGTTTCGATAAGTTTAATCTATGAAAACGGAATCCTAACCCGTGCTGTCACCCGGGGGGATGGCGTGCGGGGGGATGATGTGACAAACAACATTAAAACAATTCGCAGTCTTCCTTTGCGGATTAAATCAAAAGATATTCCGCCTTACTTTGAAGTGCGAGGTGAAGTTTTCTTGCCGAAGGAAGTATTTAAGCAACTTAATAAAGACCGTGAGGATATTGGCGAGGAGACCTACGCCAATGCGCGCAACACAGCCTCGGGTACTGTTAAAATGCAGGATTCCACAGAGGTGGCGAAACGGAAACTAGACTGTTATTTGTATTATCTGTTAGGAGAAAACAATCGTGTTGAAACTCATTCAGAAGCTATACAGAAATTAGAAGCCTGGGGCTTTAACGTGTCGCCCACATACAAGCTTTGTAAAAGCATGCCCGATGTACTTTCGTATATCCACGAATGGGAAAAGAAGAGATTAGAACTTCCGTTGGATACCGATGGCGTGGTTATTAAAGTCAACAGCCTAGAACAGCAGGAACGACTCGGGTTTACAGCAAAGAGCCCCCGATGGGCGATATCGTATAAATACAAAGCCGAAAGCATCTCAACTAAACTCAATGCCATTACCTACCAAGTAGGACGTACAGGTGCCGTAACACCGGTGGCTGAACTGGAACCCGTGTTTCTTGCGGGCACTACGGTGAAGCGAGCTTCGTTACACAATGCCAACGAAATTGCCCGACTGGATTTACGGATTGGCGATTATGTTTTTGTTGAAAAGGGCGGTGAGATTATTCCCAAAGTAACCGGAGTGGATCTTGAAAAACGAAATCCTAAAAACAAGAGTGTTCAATACATCACTACCTGCCCTGAATGCAAATCAATCCTGATCCGCAAAGAGGGTGAAGCAAATCACTATTGCCCGAATGAAAAAGGTTGTCCTCCTCAAATTAAAGGGAAGATAGAACACTTCATTCAACGCAAGGCCATGGACATCGATTCGCTGGGCGAACAAACCATCCGCCAATTGTTTGAGTTGGGATTTGTAAAATCTCCAGCCGATTTATTTTATCTGACAAAAGATCAGTTGCTCAAACTAGAAAAAGTAAAAGATAAATCTGCACAGAACATGCTCGCGGGCATTGCGCAATCAAAAACTCAACCTTTTGAGAACGTACTCTTTGGAATGGGCATTCGCTATGTTGGCAAAACCGTTGCAGAAAAATTAGCGCGACATTTTAAAAACATGGATGCCCTGGCCACAGCCTCCTACGAGCAACTCCTGGAAGCGCCTGAAGTAGGAGAAAAAATCGCGCAAAGTGTGGTAGCCTTTTTCAAAGATCAGAATAATCATGTAGAAATTGACCGGCTTAAACGCGCAGGATTAAATTTTGAATCAACCCAAAAGGAACCTGAGAAGGTAAGCAATGTTCTGGACGGAAAGTCTTTCTTAATCTCAGGAGTATTCCAGAATTACGAGAGAGATCAATTGAAAAATATCATTATTGCTCATGGAGGCAAAGTACTTTCTTCTATCTCGGGTAAACTTGACTTTTTAATAGCCGGTGACAATATGGGACCTGCCAAAAGAGAAAAAGCAGAAAAACTGGAAATCAAAATTATCTCAGAATCGGACTTTGACGCAATGCTTGCGAAATGACGAGACAAGCCTTCAACTTTGCATTTAACTTTATTAGCTTTCGGCCATGTTTAAAATGACCTTTCTTAAAATGCGGACTGAAGCCGCCCTTAAAAAGAATAAATCAAATCGCAGCAGTAAACCGTATAAGCAAGCCGAATCGGTGGGGGTAATTTTTAGTGTAGAAGACAAGCAAAAACATCAGGATATAAAAGAATTTATACAACAACTGGAGAAGGACGGAAAAAAAGTGACAGTATTGGAGTACTTGCCCGCTAAAAAGGAAAACCACGAGTTCAAATTCGATTTTTTTACGATCGAAGAGTTGTCCTTTTGGGGAAACCTGAATTCTGCCATCGCCCTTAAATTTATGGAGACCTCCTTTGATTACTTGTTTTATGTGGACAAAGTATCAAACCCGTTAATTCTTTATATCCTGGCTCACAGCAAGGCGGCTTGCCGTATCGGTAAATTTAATCAGGATGAAAGACAGTATTTTGAATTTATGATAGAGCAAAACGGAACGAACAAAGGATTGATTGACACTATGTATAACTACACGCGCTTATTACGATGAAGAAATTAGCCGGAACAGGTGTAGCCTTGGTTACACCTATGAATAGCCAGGGCGAAATTGACTTTGCCTCTCTTAAGAAACTTCTGGCTCATACCGCCAAGGGCGTTGACTATTATGTGGTGATGGGCACAACGGGCGAGTCGGCAACGCTGAGTAAAGAAGAAAAAAAAAGTGTTTTGGCATTTGTAAAAGAAAACAATAAAAAGAAGCTACCTATTGTCTATGGTATTGGCGGCAACTATACCCAGAGTGTACTCGAAGAGATAAAATCTACCGATTTAGGGGGAGTCGATGCCTTGTTGTCAGTAAGTCCATATTATAATAAGCCTTCGCAGGAAGGCATATACCTTCATTTTAAAGAAATAGCCAGTACATCTCCCCTGCCAATAATTTTATATAATGTACCGGGGAGAACTGCATCCAACCTAACAGCCGAAACAACGCTGCGACTAAGCGGGCTAAAGAATATAATTGGAATTAAAGAAGCATCAGGCAATCTGGAACAGTGCATGAAGATTGCGCGTGAAATGCCTAAAGATTTTTTGTTGATCTCCGGGGACGATTTACTCACACTTCCAATTTATACAATGGGCGGAGCGGGTGTTATCTCGGTTTTGGCCAATGCGCTGCCCATTACATTTCAAAAGATTAAAAACGGAGTACAAAACGGCAAATTGGCGCAGGCACAAGCGGCTCAGTTTTCCTTACTAGATATCAATGCGCCTATGTATGAGGAAGGAAACCCTGTTGGAGTCAAGTTTCTGCTGAGTTTGATGGGAGTATGCGAACCCTTCGTTCGTCTGCCATTGATAAAAGCTTCTAATTCGCTGCAAAAGAAAATAAGCCAGTTATCAGCAAGGCTATAAAAGCAAAAAGGCTGAATCAATGATTCAGCCTCTTTCGTTTAGAAATAAAATTCTAGCTTGGCTTATTCTTTAGCTCCTGTACCTCCTGGCGAATAGCCTGAGCTGCATTCTTCAAATCCTGCATGCCCTTTCTGATTCTTGTTCCAGCAGCGCTATTTCCTTTGTTGTAGAACTTATCGGCATCACCTTCAAGGGATGCAATGAGAGTCTTTAGTTCTTCAAATTTTTTCATTTTAATAGGATGTTTAAATTTTTATAATTGATTTCCTACTGCCAATTTAAGTAAAAACCGTTAAAAACAAGCTAAAAACCCGTTTTAGTTAGATTTTAGTAACAGAAACCAACTCCTCTTTCCGGTAAAAACCATCGTCAAGCTTCGTTTTTAGCGCAGAAAAGGCATTTAGGGTCTGCTCTACATCAGCCAATGTATGTGCAGCTGTAGGGATAATTCTGAACATAATTACGTCTTTTGGTACCACCGGATAGATCACAACCGAACAAAATATGCCGTTATTTTCCCTTAAATCCATTGCCATATTGGCCGCTTCACCCACACCCCCTTTAAACAATACCGGGGTAGGTGGAGTTTGCGTAGGGTTAATGGAAAAGCCTCGATCCTTCAATCCGGTTTTAATTGCGGCCATAATTTTCTTTAAATCGGCCCTTAACTCCGGATGTTTCTTTACCAATTCCAAACGCTTTAGCGCGCCAATCACAAGCGGCATCGGCAGCGACTTCGCATAGATCTGTGAACGAACTGTATACCGTAAGTATTTAAGGATGTTTTTATCACCAGCTACAAACGCCCCTATACTTGCCATGGATTTAGCAAATGTTGAAAAATACAAGTCGATCTGATCTTGTACACCCTGCTCCTCACCTACTCCCGCTCCGGTAGCTCCCATGGTTCCAAATCCATGCGCATCATCAACAAACAAGCGGAAATTATATTTCTTCTTTAACTCAACAATGCCCTTCAGATCGCCCATGTTACCCGACATCCCAAATACACCTTCTGTAATCACTAAAATGCCACCACCTGTTTCCGTAGCTAGTTTCGTTGCCCGCTGAAGTTGCTTCTCAAGGTTTTCTATATTGTTGTGCGGATAAACAAAGCGTTTACCCATATGCAACCGTACCCCATCAATAATACAGGCGTGTGATTCTGAATCATAAACAATAACATCTTTTCTGTCAACAATAGCATCAATAATTGACAGTACTCCTTGATACCCATAATTCAGAAGCATGGCATCCTCTTTCATCACGAACTCAGCCAATTGCCTTTCGAGTTCAAGGTGGTTTACCGAATTTCCAGACATCATGCGTGCGCCCATGGGAGACGCCAAACCATATTGCGCGGCTCCTTCCGCATCGGCCTTTCTAACTTCGGGATGATTTGCCAAACCCAGGTAGTTATTCAAACTCCAGTTAAGAACTTCCTTTCCGTTGAATTTCATACGCGGGCCAATCTCCCCTTCCAGTTTAGGAAAGAAGAAATAGTCATCAGGTAAATGAGAATATTTGGCCAATGGACCGGCCTCCATGCGCAACTTTGAAAATAAGTCAACCATTGTATTAGGTAGTTTATGTGTGTTTAGATTGTCTGATTTTCAAGGTCTTACAGACTGATTATCAGCTAAAATTGCGGCAAAAATAAGAAAAATTAACAGATAGACAATTACCAATGCCCTGCTGGATTTTTTAGGTTTGCTTAATATCGTTAGCATTGCACAAGTATAAATCTATGCGAAAAATAAAGAAATTATTAGTCGCTAACCGAGGCGAAATCGCGTTGCGAATTATGCGCAGTGCTCGTGAGATGGGGATTTTGACCGTGGCGGTTTACAGTGAAGCTGACCGAAGTGCACTTCATGTTCGTTTTGCAGACGAAGCTGTATACATCGGTCCTCCGCCTTCTTCACAATCTTACCTGGTTATGGAGAAAATAATTCAGGCCGCAAAAGACACGCAGGCAGATGCCATTCACCCAGGATATGGATTTCTTTCTGAAAACGAAGAGTTTGCACGTAAAGTAAACGCTGCCGGTTTGATTTTTATCGGGCCATCCGCTGACTCCATAGAACTTATGGGAAGTAAGCTGGCCGCCAAAGCAGCTGTAGCCAAATTTGATGTGCCCCTGGTGCCTGGAACTAGCGAACCTATTTCGGATATACCTGCCGCCAAAAAAATTTCCAAGACAATCGGCTACCCCATACTTATCAAAGCCAGTGCAGGGGGTGGTGGCAAAGGAATGCGGGTTGTTGAATCAGAAAGTGATTTTGAAAATCAGATGGAGCGCGCGATCAGCGAAGCCACTTCGGCTTTTGGAGATGGCTCTGTTTTTATTGAGAAATATGTGACCCAGCCGCGCCATATTGAATTTCAGATTTTTGGTGACCAACATGGAAATGTCGTTCACTTGTTTGAGCGCGAGTGCTCCATTCAACGCAGACATCAAAAGGTGATTGAAGAAGCTCCCTCTTCAATCCTTACTCCGGAACTCAGAAAGAAAATGGGCGAGGCTGCCGTAAATGTTGCCAAGGCTGCAAACTATTATAATGCCGGAACGGTAGAGTTCATTGTTGATGAAAATAAGAATTTCTACTTTCTTGAAATGAATACCCGCCTGCAGGTTGAACATCCGGTAACAGAAATGATCACAGGATTAGACCTGGTGAAACTTCAGATTACAGTGGCGGAAGGCGAAAAACTACCCTTTGCACAAAGCGATCTGACCATTCGTGGTCATGCGGTAGAAGTGCGCGTTTACGCGGAAGATCCCACCAATAATTTTTTACCCGATATCGGTACACTCAAAACCTATAAGCGTCCACAAGGGCATGGCATCCGCGTAGATGACGGATTTGAACAAGGCATGGCTATCCCCTTTTATTACGATCCCATGATCGCTAAAATGATTTGCCATGACGAAACCCGCCAACGGGCTATCGAAAAAACGATTCGCGCCATTGATGAGTATGAAATTACCGGATTGGAAACAACGTTGGGCTTTTGCCGGATGGTGATGACGCATGAAGCCTTTCGGTCCGGAAATTTTGATACAAAATTTGTAGAGAAATATTTTAAACCAGAGATGCTTAAAAGCAACGGTCCGGAGGATGAGAAAATGCTTGCGGCTTTATTAAGTGTGTTTACCCAGGAAAATAAAAAATCAACAATCCCTGCTTCCCCTGCAAGCAGCAGTGCATGGAAGAAAAACAGAATATAGATGGCAGAAATAAAACCGATTCG
Organism: Cyclobacteriaceae bacterium; assembly: GCA_016787745.1. Taxonomy (GTDB): domain Bacteria; phylum Bacteroidota; class Bacteroidia; order Cytophagales; family Cyclobacteriaceae; genus ELB16-189. The sequence goes on along the minus strand of JAEUUB010000299.1, from coordinate 9,002 downwards.
CGCCTGGCGTTACAACGATTCCCTTACCGAAACTATTGATGATCTGATTTCACCCCTATTTGATGTGGTGTCAGAAAAACAAAGAAAGAGTTTATATCAAAATCCTCTTAACTCCATTCATTTATCCGTGCCACAAGGTCCGGATGCGGCTACCCGCGCACAACATCTATTAAGTAGATGGAAGACTGATGGAACTCTTGTTCAGGATAAACTGCCGGCCATTTATGTTTACTATCAATACTTTAAACTGGCTGGTTCTTCAAAAGAATATTGCCGAAAAGGATTCATTTGCCACATCCGCACCTATGATTGGGAAGAGAAGGTGATTTTACGTCATGAAAATACAATACCCAGTTCGGTAAACGATCGAAGCGAATTGCTTAGTAAAACTAAACTTCATGTAAGTCCCACCCATGGCCTCTATACAGATGCCTCGTTTACATTGGAAAAATACATGGACGAAGCCATAGCAAACCCACTCTATGTCAGTGAGGATTATCAGGGTGTGCGTGATGTATTGTCCCTAATCCATGATGCACACGTAATTGATCTCTTCATCAACTTACTTAAAGCTAAATCGATCATTCTGGCGGATGGACATCATCGCTATGAGGGTTCCCTACATTATAAAAAGCAACAGCAAGCGCTAAACCTGGGCCATACGGGAACCGAAGGCTATAATTTCCATTTAATGTACCTGACCAATACCGAGGCCGATGACTTGCGGATTTTACCAACCCATCGTTTGGTAGAGGGACTTAGTTCATTCGATGAAAATGAAATTGTAGAAAAATTGAGTACTGATTTCATCATCAAAGAAATTGAAGATGCCGATACACTAAATGAAATAATTATTGGTAAGAAGTGGGCTTTTGGAATTTTATTCAAAGACCGCGCAATAAAAGTGAGGTTAAAGCCTGAAGCACTGGCCACCATGCGCTGGCAGTTTCCGGAAGAAGTAAAAACGCTTGATCTTACCATACTTCATTATTTCATTATCGAAAAAATTCTGGGCATCCCCGGCAAAGATCAGCGAAAATCAAAAAATATTTCGTTTGATCGTAGTTTCTCGGATTGCCTCGCTAAAGTAATTCGCGGTGAGTCGCAGATGGCGATCATTACCCAAGAGGTTTCTATCGAGGATGTGAAACGTGTTTGCGCCAGCGGGTTCACCATGCCTCAAAAGTCCACCTACTTTTATCCAAAAGTAATTTGTGGCTTTTTATTCAGCTCAATAAAAGAAGACGAGTTTCAAACTCCTGTATATTCATTATTCTAATTCTTTCTGACACGTCATGAATTTTTCCCGCCCGCTTATCCTCGCATCCAGTTCACCCCGAAGACAATACCTGATGCGCGAAGCGGGATTCGAGTTTACCGTGGATGCGCCTAACATTGATGAATCTTTCCCTCATGAATTGCCCGTAAACTTTGTGCCGAAATATCTGGCTGAAAAAAAAGCTCTCATTTTCCGACCACGAATCAATAATGAAATTGTAATCACCGCGGACACCATCGTTATTCTTAACAGTGATATCTTGAATAAACCGGGGAATCGCGAAGAAGCTATTAGCATGCTTACACGCTTAAGTGGACAAACGCATACCGTAATAACTGCAGTCTGCCTGCTTGACAAAAATAAGATGGATTGCTTTGACGATCACACCAAAGTGACCTTCAAAAAACTAACCCGCCCTGAAATCGAATTCTATATTGATACGTACAAGCCTTATGATAAAGCGGGCGCCTATGGCGCTCAGGATTGGATTGGCATGGTAGCTATAAAAAAAATCAATGGCTCTTATTTTACAGTAATGGGCATGCCCATGCACTTGGTATATACCCATCTAATGTCTTTTTGATCGGGTATCCTTCAGATCGCTTAATCCAGTGTAGCGAGGAGTGAATTCGATTCAATTGTAGTAGCACATTTAAAATGTTTTTGCGGACAAGTTTTATACCCATGCAAGCCACAGGGCCGACAGGTTAGTTTTTCCCTGGTTTCTATAACATGCGATTTGTCAGAAAGGGGTCCAAAACCAAAGGCCGGAACGGTTGAACAAAAGAGGGCGCTTACCGGGGCATTCATGGCTGAGGCCAGATGCATGGGTGCCGAATCATTTACATAATTCATTGCCGCCTCTTTCATTAAAGCAGCCGATTCCAGAAAACTTAATTGACCGGCCAGGTTATAAACCCGATCATCGCCAGTGGCTTTGCCTATTAATTCACACACCTCTTTATCGGACGTTGCCCCCAACAAATAAATTCGAGCTACATGCATCGGAATCAATTTTATAAATTCAATCCATTGTGCAGCAGGAAACTGCTTGGTGAACCAAACGGAGGTTGGCGCTAGGCAAACATATTTATGGCCTTTAAATTTTGACACATTTTCAAAATCAATCCTGGAGGGATAAAGTTTTGGAAGCTCCCGTTGACTATCTGTGATAGGTTCAATTAATTTTTGATTCCTATCAATTTCATGAAGATTTGAGCCAAGATCATGAATAACAGACTGGCTAAAGGCAAATGACCAGGGGTTCTTTTTAAATCCGATTCTATATCGCGAGCCCGACAAAGCCGTAATCATTCCCGAACTGGCAAAGCGATGAATATTTATAATGGCATAATACTTTCGCTTTCTGACCGTAGCCACCATTCGAAAAAGATTTTTGATCTTCCCATTTTTCTTATCCCAAACAAGAACTTCGCGAAGGTGCGGATTATTAGTAAGCAAAGACTCATTTCCCCTTCGCACCAAAAAATCAATAGGTGAATCCGGATAACTTTTATGTAACTTTTCAATAAGGGCCGTAGCCAAAATTACATCGCCAATAAATGCTGTTTGAATAACCAGAAATGACTGCGCCTTTGTCAATCCTTAAAATTTAGTTTTATAATAGGAAAGTGCTTTCCAAACTATATCCATGGCAATTTTCTTGTCTTGAAAATCGGGAACCGAAACAACTTTGTTTTCTAATTTCTTATAACTTTCAAAAAACTCTTTCAATTCAAGCTTGAAGTGACTTGCCAACTCACTAATGTCGTTAAGATGTTTTGTATTCGCATCATTTTCAGCCACGGCCAGTATTTTATCATCAGCCAATCCTTGATCAACCATACGCATAACACCCACAACGCGTGCCGGTACAAGGCACAAAGGTTGAATCGGCTCGCGGCACAGAATCATTATATCCAATGGGTCATTATCCTCACCCAACGACTGAGGGATAAAACCATAATTAGCGGGATAAAAAACAGAAGAATAAAGTACCCTATCTAGTTTCAAAAGTCCGGTTTCTTTGTCCACTTCATATTTCGTGCGCATACCTGTGGATATCTCTATAATTCCATTGACAAATTCGGGAGGCTTACTTCCCGCTGAGGCTTCATGCCAGGGGTGTTTAATCATGTAGTGTTTTATTTGTGAAAATACAAGATCATGGCTAAATTCTATATGACACATGCAGTATTCAGACCGGTATTGGACTAAAAAAAAATAGCCCATCGCACGATGGGCTATTTTAAGCAATGCCAAATCTATTTATTTCTTTTCTTCTTTCTTATCCTTTGAATCATCCTTCTTTAAACTAACCTTATCCCCATCTTTCAGGCGCTTGGATACCTCAAGGAAGGGGCCCGTTATAACATCAGCCGTTTCTGAAAGACCTGAAACAATCTCAATATTATCATAATCGCTAATACCTGTTTTCACCTCAACCATTTTCGCTACCCCCTCTTCATTTACAAAAACAACTACTTTGTCGGCTTTCTTCTCTTGCTTAGGCTTGCTGGAGTCAGTTACCTGGGGACGATCATTGTCATTGTTCGGCTGGTCACCCATACCTCCCTTATCATCGGCACTGCGGGTAGTTACAGCAGCCAAAGGCACCGACAATACGTTTTCTTTACGGGTAGTAATAATGTCAACGCTGGCGGTCATTCCAGGTCTAAATGGATATTGATTCCCTTGTTTAACAAGGTCTTCATAGGAAGATTGTAGAATTATAATGCGAACCTCAAATTCTGTAATAGCATCGGTGGAAGTCTTGTCACGCGCGGTGTTGGCAATGTTGGTCACCAATCCCTTAAACTGTTTTCCGGTATTGCCATAGGCATCCACATCAATAATTACCGAATCGCCATAATGCACCCGCACAATATCGTTCTCATTAACATTTACACGTACTTCCATATTATTAAGATCAGCAATGCGCAACATTTCGGTTCCTGCCATTTGAGCTGTACCCACAACCCGTTCGCCTTTCTTAACATTCAACTTCGATACCACCCCGGTCATAGGAGCTACTACCGTGGTTCTTCTTACGTTTTCACGCGATTCTCTTACCGAGGCCTCTGTACTCTTTACAATATAACTGGCCGCTTCTAAGGATTGCTCGGCAGAGGTTAAGTCATTCTTGGCAATCTTATAATTCTGCTGAGCTAACTGCCAGTCGGCTTCAGAAATAACTTTTTCATTCCAGAGTTTCTTCTGGCGCTCATAATCCTGTTCGGCTCGCATATACGTAGCTTGTGCACGCGATAAGGAAGCCTTGGAAGATTCCATGTTTGCTTTTTGCTGGCTTAATCCAGCCTCAGAGCGCTCTAACTGACTCAATAAGATATCGGGTCTGATTTTTACAAGAACCATCCCCTGTTTCACGGAGTCGCCATCCTCTATGGTAAGATCTGTAATTTCTCCTGAGACTTCCGGGGCTATCTTTACTTCAATAACGGGTTGTACCGTACCGGAGGCACTTACCTTTTCCGTAATGGAAGTACGTTTGGCCTTGGCCACATCCACTTCAATTGTTTTAGCTTTTCCAATCCAGCCCTGAGACTTACCGATAATTAGAAATAATATAAGAAATGCCACTACACCAATTCCAATGTAGAGTAACTTGTTCGATTTTTTCTTTTGCTTTGCCATTCTGGTTTAGATATAAGTATTAATAATCAATCGGTTTTCCCTGATAAAAGTCGAGTACTTTTCTTTTAAAAATGTAATCGTATTTCGCACGCACCAAGTCAGACTTAGCTTGAAAGAGTGCATTTTCTGCAGTTTGATATTCAACATAATTTACAGCCCCGTTATCAAATCGTTGCTTCGACATCCGGAAAGCTTCCTCACGGGCATTTACCTGTTTTAAAGAAGACTGATACGTTTTAGCAGAAGCCATCGCATCATTGTATGCTGTTTCAACCAACTGACGCAATTGATTTTCTGTGTCTTTCAAATTAATGGACGCCTGCTGATTGGCAATGGCCGAACGTTGTACGTTTGAGCGGGCCTGATATCCGTTAAAAATAGGTATCTGTAAACTTAACGAAACCGAGCGGGCAATGTTATCCTGCAACTGATCGCTCGTATTATACCCATCAACATTGGTTCCTGAAGGCAACTCAGTATCTCTTAGCACGGGTGTGCCCGATCCTTGCACATAGCCCACGTTAACCGTTGCAGGAATGGGAGGTCCGCCATCACCAATAAACCGGGCGCGGTCGGCCGCGCTTGAGTAGTTACTAAATACGTTTACGTTAGCGCTCAACCTCGGATACAACGATCCCTTGGTTGACTTTAACGCAAGCAGCGAACTCTGCAACTTTAAACGAGCGCTTTGCACTTCGGGCAAAAACTCGTAGGCTGCCTGATAAATCTGATCTGAGGTTTCGCTAATGGTAAGATCGTTCCGGATATCCAATTGAGGCACTTCAATTTCCATAGGCGTGGATGCCGGGAACTGCAAAGCCTGTTTCAACTGCAGAAGAGAGAGGTTCAACGTATTTTCGCGTTGAATAAGATTCAACTCATTAGTTGCTTGTTGTGCTTCCAGATCAAGAACATTTCCGATAGGCACCGAACCTGCCTCGGCTAATTTCCGGGTACGAGCCAATTGTTCAGTAGTGGTAGCCAATTGAAACTGCGCATTCTGATAAAGTTCTGTATTAAAAATTACACTCGTATAGAGCGTAATTACATTGAGAATCACATCATTCTTGGCCTTTTCGTAATCCTTGTTGGCAGCCTCATTGTCAACACCACTCTGCTTATAACTATTGAATAATCGAAATCCGTTAAAGAGCAACCAGCCAGAACTTGCATTTAAGTTAAAGGAGTTTACGCGCTGGGTGGTAAACAAGTTGGTTGTCGGGTCAATAGACCTACCCCAGTTATACCCAAACTGACCACCTCCGTTTAAGGTTGGCAACATAACCAACTTAGACTGAGTCAGATTAACTTCACTGGTTTCGACATTTAACAAACTCCGTCTTACGTTCAGATTATTTTGTAAGGCCAGATCGATACACTCTTTCAAGGTCCAGACTTTCTTTTCCTGCGCCATCCCCAAAAAGGAAATGATCAGAAAAGCACTTAATAGTATTCCTTTTCTCATGATAATTATAAAACTATATCCGGTATATAAATTACTTCCTTTACCCAGCTAAGACTCTCTAAATACTTAAATGTTACATCTTTAATCCCTGAGTCCATCTCAATTACCATACAGGCCAGGTCATTCTTTCCTTTTCGGGAAACTGACATGGTGGCAATGTTACATTCGTCATGAGCCAACACATTGGCGATAAATGCAATACTGCCTTTTTTATCTTCCGCAAAAATAATCAGCGTATGCAGGTTAGCCGAAAAGTCTGCTTTGAAATTATTAACCTCAGCAATGTTGATCACTCCGCCACCCTTACTTTCTCCTAATACCTCAACACTCCTTTTTCCTTTTGAAAGTTTAAGGCGAATTGAGTTTGGATGAAGGGCCGAGGCGTTTCCAACCGATTTAAAGTGATACTCCAATCCCTTTTCAGTCGCGATCTCCAATGACTCACGAATTCGTTTGTCGTCCGTTGTAAAATCCATAAGGCCGGCTATTATAGCCCGGTCACTGCCGTGCCCTTCGTAAGTCCGTGCAAATGAATTGTAGAAGGTGATTTCGGCCTTCTCAGGAATGGCCCCTAAAATTTTGATAGCCGCGCGGGCTATACGCACTACCCCGGCTGTATGGGAGCTTGACGGACCGATCATTACTGGACCGATCATATCAAAAATGCTGCTTTTTTCTGCCATACGGGGTAACTAACGGGATTAATTGATAAAGGATTGCCTTTACCGGTATTTTATTGCCTTAAAGGGGGTATTTTTCAATGAGCGGCAAAATTAGTCGTTTTTAGCGAAAAAGAGTGGTTTTATTCGTTATTTATGATCTGCTCAGCATCACGCATTAAACCAATAGGTGAGTTTGATTACCAACGCCCGATTTTTTGGAGTAAAGTTTGAATAGGCACTGGTATTTTCGAACGCATAAAAATAATTGTCGGTATAGACAATGAACAAATCCGAAACCGGCTTAAAGCGCCACTGAAATCTCGAGTTGATGTTTACATTTTCGTATTGGCTGTTGTATTGAAAATAAGTCGTAAAAAATACGGAGCGGGTAAGGGTAAGATCGATTCGTGGCCCTACTAAATAAATATTTGCACTGGTATAAGGCTCCGGTAACCGAATTCGGTTGTAACTCATATCCAAGGAGAACACGCCATACGGTTGGAAACGATAATTGAAAATCCCTGTCAAAGCCTGACGTGTACCATTAAAATACTGACCAGCAATAGCGGTTATTTCGTACGTCACTTCCTTACGGGGATCGGAAGCATAGTTAGCCGAAATTAATCCATACGTATAGTCAGTCAGCGCGGGAAGTTTTACTGCGTTGTCTTCCTTGGGGGAATTGGTTGGATCAAAATCGTTGAATAAAAATATATAGGTGTTTTTATAATTGAGTTGCAAAAGGGCCTGACTTTGAAAGGTTGTAGCCCAACCAAAGGTGTATTCGTGATCGGTGTACCCGTACCGATCATCCCAGATAACAGCAATATCGGCAGTGGGTCCATGCGTGTTTATAACATCCGACTGTGGGTAAAAAAAGTAAGCACCCGAAGGTGAGATTCGCTTATAGCCATTACGAGGCACGTACCCGATAGCGGGATTATACCCGCTGCCAATTCCTTGTTGGTACCAGTTTATATTAAGTTTTCGTGTGTTGTAAATAATGCTGTATCCATAAGCCATTTCGTTAGGGGGACTTGCTTCTGAAAATTGCTTATGAAAAAAAACATTGCCCGTCCACTTATTATTCAAAAAACTGTAATTGTAATCGAGGCCTGCCACCCGATTAAAATTGTAGCCCCCTAACTTAAAAGACGTGGAGTCGGTTTTAAATTGCTGTTGATTTACAAAAATAGCGCGGATGTTAGAGTTGGTACCAACCCTGCGTTGCAAGGTTGCCACGGTATTATTAAACGAGGGTACTTTTGCTTCTTCAATGGCAGCTGTTTGCATGTTTAGAAACCCTACCCGCCAATACTTATTTAGATTGCCACTTAATCGCAAGCCTGCATAAATCTGGTTCTGAACATTTAGTCCCGTATTCTGATCGCGCGAAATACCTAATCTCCTGGAAAAGAAAGGCCGCGCAAAGGGATGACCATACGATGAAAACAAATCGGCATTCTCTAAAAAGAACTGCCTCCGCTCAGGAAAAAATAATTCGAACCGATCGAGATTGGTAACCTGCCGGTCAACCTCAACCTGCGAGAAGTCCGGATTGACAGTTAAATCCAAATTCAACGATGGTGTAATTGCAATTTTAGCGTCTCCACCAAAATTAATATCCTCAACGCGCTCCTGGTCATTTTGAAAATCCTGTGAGATCCTTGCGGCTGTGTAGGGTATAATGGAAACATTCGCTCCGGGTTTGGTGAGGGGTTCTTCCCAAATCATTTCCCCGGTATAATTGAGGTTACCCGGTTCAAAAAAGCGTGGGGTAAAAGGCCAGATGGCGCGCTCGTTTTCTTTACTGTCTTGACGGTACAGTTTTACATTCCATCTCGTATTACCCGGTTTAAATCGAAGTGTTTTATACGGTATCGCAAATTCGGCTGTCCAGTAGCCATCGTGAATTTTGGTTTCCGAATACCATTTATTGTCC
>JAEUUB010000025.1 GCA_016787745.1 Cyclobacteriaceae bacterium | reverse complement strand
AATGTTGAGCAGTCGATCGGAACTGGAAGAGGAACGCAGGCTTTTTTATGTGGCCATCACCCGGGCGCAAAAAAAATTATTCTTATCCTACGCCCTAACCCGATACCGATTTGGGCGCTTAAAGAATTGTGAGCCCAGTCGTTTTCTGGATGATATTAATGGGGCTTACATAAAAGTAAGTACGAAGTTCGGTGGCATGGAATCGCTGGCCCCCAACCCAAATTTTGCCCGCAGTTTTGTGAGCGGGATGAAGAAAAGCATCAGTTCGCAGCCTGTTCCCAAGGCTTCCGCGTATAAACCCTCTGCCGATTTCGCGCCCAGCGACACGAAAGGACTAAAAGAGGGCATGAAGGTGGAACATCCCAAGTTTGGTTTTGGAATGGTGACAAAAATGGAAGAAGTGGGTGCTGAACGGAAGGCGAAGATCAATTTTACTGATTTTGGGGAGAAGACCTTATTGCTTAGTTTTGCTAAATTAAAGATTCATTCCAATTGATGGAAGTTAAGAAGATTATTGAGGAAATAGAGAAGTTGCCCGCTGATCAAAGAGAAAAGCTCTTCTCATACGTTGGAGGTAAAATCCGAAAACGAGAATACCTCATTTCAATATTGAATAAAATTAAGGGATCTGGAAAGGGAGTCTGGAATATGGACGCACAAGATTATGTAAATCAATTAAGAAGTGATGAACAAATCTGAATGTGTGTTCATCGACACAAGTCCATTCATTTACTTAATTGAAAATAATCCTGAATATTGCGCCACAGTTGCTAATTACCTTGCTGACCAAAGCATGAAGGATAACCTATTAACTACAAGCGTAATAACTATCTCAGAATTTCAGGTAAACCCTAAGAAACTTAATATATTAAAACCAATTGAAGATTTTCAAAAATTAATAGAGCAACTCAATATTGAAATATTTGAAGTAACCCTTGAAATTGCTGAACTTTCTGCCACGTTAAGAGCAAAATACTCATTCCTTCGAAGTATTGATGCCATTCAAATAGCAATAGCAGTTAATCATTCTTGCGAATCTTTTTTTACCCATGATTTTAGACTCAAAAACATAAAAGAATTAAATATTATTATTGTAAACGATATAAAATGATAGGCGAATACAACACTTCCCGCGAAGGCATTATCCTGAAGGAATACGGACGAAACGTCCAGAAATTAGTCAATTACATTCGTACGGTGCCTGATAAGGAGAAACGTACTGAATTGGCAACCACGCTGATTGAATTGATTAAGCAGCTGGCTCCCGTGGCTAAAGAGGCGCAGGAAAATCCTCAACGTATGTGGGACGATCTTTATATCATGGCTGATTTCAATCTGGATGTGAATAATCCTTTTACCACACCCGACCGCACCATTCTTTTTAAGAAGCCGCGTAAAATGGAGTATCCCCAAAATGATGTTCGTTTCCGGCACTATGGAAAAAATATCGAGAAACTGGTGAAAGAAGCTGTAAAAAAGGAAGACCCAAAAGAGCGCGAGGAAGCTGCGATTTACATTGGTAAGTTGATGAAAACCTTTTTCGGTGCCTGGAATAAAGAAACCCTGGACGACTCGGTGATTGTAAAAGATATTGCTATTCTTTCGCAAGGAAAACTTGTGTTGAGTCTGGATAAAGTGCGTGAAGAAAATCTATTCGAGAAACTGTATCGCGAGCAACGCAACAAACCGTCACGTCCGGAAGGTGGCCGTAACGATAGAAACAGAGGCCGCTCATTTAAAAAGAATCGCCACAACTCTCATCGCAGAAGAGATCAATGAGTTCGTTCAAGATCAAGGGTGGTCTTCGGTTAAAGGGAGAAATCACACCACAAGGAGCCAAGAACGAAGCCCTGCAAGTAATCTGTGCTCCCCTGCTCACTTCAGAGC
>JAEUUB010000001.1 GCA_016787745.1 Cyclobacteriaceae bacterium | reverse complement strand
AAACCTGTGGAGAAAAGAACTCGATAGGAAGAAAAGACTCTCGCATGAGGAGAAAGACAGCTCACAATCCATGGACATGGATGGTCCGGAACGTGAGAAGATCATGGCAAAATGTTTGGATCAGTTAGGGGAAACGTGTAGGAAGGTTTTGATGTATTATTACTTTGAGGAGATGTCGATGCAGGAAATAGCCGAAAAATTAGGCTTTGCCAACACCGACACCGCCAAAACAAAAAAATATAAGTGCAAGCAAAAGTTGGATGAGTTAGTAAAAGCCCAATACAGTGAGCATGATTTTTTAGACTAATTATCAGGGACATGAGTAATTATGAATTGATAGATGATTATTTAACCAACCGGCTCAGCGAGACCGATCGGGAAGCTTTTGAAAGTCAGATAGCCTCCAATCCGGAGTTAAAAGCCAATGTAGACTTTCAGGCTGGTATTATTGAGTCCGTTAAAAAGGCCCGGGCCACAGCGTTGAAATCAATGCTTAACAAAGTACCGGTTACAGACCCTTGGATTGAGTTATCCCCTATAAAGATAGTGGCAGGGCTGGTCGGAATAGTCCTTGTAGCTTCATCCGTGTATGTGTACATGCAGGATACCCCTGAGATTCTAAAAATATCTGCACCTATTGAAGAACCGGTTAGTCAAGCCGACTCAGGCAACGAGAAAACTCCGGAACCTGAAGAAAGTGTGGCTGAAAAAAGTGTTGTCGCGGAAGTGGAGAAATCAGAAACCCCCAAAGCAACCACAGAAAGTAAACCTGCCAGTACAATATCTTCAAAAGAAGTAGCCAAGCCTGTTATTGAAGTTGTTGATCCTAGTGAGGACTTAACGGAAAGTACGGCTACACGGGCAACCCGAGGCACCAGGCCCACCCAGTCTATTTCAACCATTGATGTTGAGGTTGATTCCTCTAACAAAAAGTATCCTTTCCATTATCAATTTATAAATAGCCGAGTCATCTTATTTGGTTCTTTCGACAAGAGTCTATATGAAATTTTAGAAATAAATGGTGGCAGTCATTCCGTATTTTTATATTATAAAGACAACTATTATTCTCTCGATGAATCTAAGCAGGACATAACGCCTTTGGTTGTT
>JAEUUB010000936.1 GCA_016787745.1 Cyclobacteriaceae bacterium | reverse complement strand
CCAATAAAAGCTGTCTCCTTGCTTTGCGTGCAATCATTCTGGAACAGGACGAGCAGGTTACCGAAACCCGGAAATATGGAATGCCCTGTTTCTGTTTTAGGAAAAAGATGTTCTGCTATGTATGGATTGATAAAAAGAAGGCGGAGCCCTACCTGCTTTTTGTGGAAGGAAAGTATTTGAATCATCCCCGATTGGAGACAGGCAGCCGCTCGCGCATGAAGATTTTTCGTGTTAATCCTAAAAAGGACCTGCCCATACGAACAATTGAAAAGTTGCTTCGTTCCGCTTTGAACCTGTACAGGGAAGGAGTTATAAAAGTGTAATCTAAGCAGTTAAGGAAATGAAAGCAATTCCTATTCTCCGGTGTTTGAACATGAAGGAAGCGATTGAGTTTTACACAAATATTCTGGATTTTAACTTAAAATACACTGAGGCTTCGGCTAGCGATTGGGTGGTGGACTTGGTGAACGGAGATGCAGAGCTTGTGCTGACCAGCTTAGAAGGCGACCAGAAAATAGGAATTAACGTGTATGTGCGAGTTGGAGAAGTTGATAATCTATTCAAGAAGTATGTAAGCCGGGGGTTGGTTGTTCCAAATAATCCGGACTCTCCGGTTCATAATGGGCCAATAGATCAAACCTGGGGGATGCGCGAGTTCTATGTAAATGACCCCAGTGGAAATACCCTGAGATTTGGTAAAGTTATTGATTCTTGAATTATGAAAGCCGATACCAATTTCTTGTCGCAAAGTTTCGAAAGTAACCTGGCAATTTGATCGTATCTTTGTTAACACACATCATATGTTACCTTCTATCCAGCAAGTACTTTGGAAAAATTTTGCAGCCAGCATGGATATGCTACGGGATTCTATTACCCTTTATCCGGAGGAACTGTGGTACTCAGAAAAGGATTTTTTTTACCGCGCCTACCACACTCTTATTTTTCTGGATTATTACCTCACTATTCCTGTTACAGATTTTAAACCTTTGTTATGGTATACAATTACAAGTAAAGATCAATTACCTGCGGGAGCGATCGATGATGTAATTCCAAACAATCACTATAGTAAACAGGAAATGCTAACGTATCTAAAAGCCATTCGTGAGAAAGGCAAAGGATTAATTACCGAAGCTTCTGAAGAAAAATTAATGGGGCGGTGGATTAGTGCCCAAGAGGTAACCCGGCATGGGTTGTGTCCGTCAACGGTAGCGGCATATTCACTACTTGAAATTCTGTTTTATAACCTCAGGCATATTCAGCACCACGTGGGGCAACTAAATTTATTATTACGTCAACACATACAGCAGGCCCCGGGTTGGATTTCGCAGGCCGATTGACATAAAAAAATCGCTGAGAATTTTCAGCGATTTTTTTTGGTGATAGTTATTGTCCTGGCTCCGTTTCAATACTTATATAATGCCTATTGTGCTGAGCAATACTAATCCAATTACAAGCGGGCAAACAAACCGGATAAAGAATTTCCATAACACCAACGGGGAAAGATTTCCTATAAGGGGTTTTTGAAAACCCGGAGCTCCGGTTCCAATTTCGGCCGCCACTTTGTTAATGTCCATGATCCAGCCTGTGTAAACACACGTCATTAAGGCAACGATTACAATAAACAATCCGCCAAACAAAGCATCCATTATATCGAGGAATCCGGTTTTAATTACACCAAACAAATTAATGGACATGGTGGTGAACATTTCAGAGGCGCCTCCTGAAAGTGCGGAGGGGATACCAACGAGAAAAGCAAGAATGCCTACCGTCCACGCGGATTTTTTTCGACTCCATTTTTTTTCATCAATCAAGTAAGAAGCGGGTACTTCAATCATAGAAATTGAAGAAGTTAATGCCGCTACACACAACAGCAAGAAGAAAGAGGCACCTACAATGCGACCTCCGGTCGGCATAGAATTGAAGATATCAGGTAGCACCTGAAATACTAATGCTGTACCTTCCGCAGGATTTTTTCCAAACGAAAATACAGCCGGGAAAATCATAAGCCCTGCAAGCAACGCAACGGCCGTATCCATAAAACCAATCCAGGCGCCACTGCTTACTATGTTTTGATCTTTTGGTAAGTATGATCCATACGTAATCAGAATACCCCAACCAACAGAGAGCGAAAAGAATGCTTGCCCCAGGGCCGAAAGAATTACACTACCGTTGATTTTAGAGAAATCCGGAGTCAGATAATATTTTACCCCCTCCATCGCTCCATCCAGAGTAAGGCTTCGAAGCATGACCAAAAACACCAGCAGGAAAAGTACCGGCATTAATATTTTCGAGGCTTTCTCAATTCCTCCGGCAACACCGCCCAGTACAATGGCGATGGTAGCAATCATAAACACCCCGAAGAAGGGTATAACGTATACCGGTGCACTCCGGAACGTTTCGAAATTTTTGATAAAATCAGTAAACTCACTAACAATATACCCGATTGTCCAGCCAGCGATAACACCATAATAACTCAGTACAAAAAAACTTACACAAAGGGCCAGCACTGCCCCGGTAATCATCCAGAATTTATTTGCACCCGTTCCTTTAAATGCCCCTATGGTATTTCTTCCGGTAAGTCGACCGAGTGCTACTTCGTTGTAAATAAGAGGTAATCCAATAAGGATTACACAGAGTACATATACAAACACGAAAGCACCACCTCCGTTTTGACCCACCACATATGGAAAACGCCAAATATTGCCAAGCCCAACAGCCGAGCCGGCTGCGGCCATAATAAAACCAAACTTGGAACCGAATTGACCTCTGCTTGCGGACATAATGTGTAGGTTAGGTTAATGTTAAGAATTCGAAGTTTAGCAAATAAATCTGATTTCTAAATGAGCTACCGTAGTAATGGCATAATTACCTGATAAGTTGGGATGCCAGCAGAGTGAGGCCTTCTTTAAAGGTGTGCGGGCTATAATTAAGTTCCGTTTTTGCTTTGGTAATGATAAATCCGGTTTTGGGTGGTCTGGCAGCCGGTTGCTTAAAGGTGCTTGAGTCGGCCGGCTTAATAAGAGATTTGTCCAAT
>JAEUUB010000927.1 GCA_016787745.1 Cyclobacteriaceae bacterium | reverse complement strand
AAAAGCCGATGCCAACGTACGATATCATAAATTGTTTCTGCAATAAACCGCCTGTCGCGCGCACCCCATTTAGGATTGCTCTTCAGAATTTTTTCAATCACCTTGTCGGCATATTTCTTGTTAGTAAAGATTTCATGCAGGCCCTCCACCACGGCTGCCGACAGGTTTCGGTATATTTTCATTGGGTAATCAGGTTAGTGCGCAGATTGCTCATGCCAGAGTTCGCATTGCATCCAGGCGATTCAAGCGGGCAAGTTAGAAACTGGCGGCAGCAATCGAGTATTTTTGAAGGAATGTTTTTAACTTGGGTGTTCTACCACCATGTAACATGGGTCGTATTTTCTTAATTATATATAAACCGCACAAGGGTAAAGAGCAAGAGTTGCTTAGTACGGTAAAGTCGGGCTACGCACCCATGATTTCGGGTGGCTATGTAACGGATCGCGCACCTATATTGATGCGAGCAACAAATGGCAGTTTATTGTTGATTTTTGAGTGGAAGCAACAGGATAGTCAGGATAAAGCCCAGGCCGATCCTGCCATTCAGGAGCAATGGATGCGGGTGAGCAAGTTAAGTGAATTTGAAAAGCCTGAATCACTCAAGGAATTTCGGGACGTGTTTCCGGAATTTGAGTCGATACCCTGGGAGGATTACGCACAGAAAAGTTGAACTAAATAACCAATTCCCAAAAATGAAAAGAAGAAACTTTATTCAGGCTGGACTTACCGCTGCGGCCTCTACGTTCGCATTCACTTCCGCACAAGCTAAAGAATTTACTGCCTCGCTCGCAGCAAAACCTTTTAAACTTAATTATGCACCTCACGATGGAATGTTTAAGAACCATGGAGGCACCGATTTTATTGATCAGATAAAATTTATGGCCGATCAGGGTTTTCGGGGCATTGAGGACAATGGTTTGTTGGGGCGCCCCGCTGTGGAGCAAGATCGAATTGGTAAAACCCTGTCGCAATTAGGCATGACGATGGGCGTGTTTGTTATTGA
>JAEUUB010000909.1 GCA_016787745.1 Cyclobacteriaceae bacterium | reverse complement strand
CCAGAAAAAGCACAACAATCAGAATGCGGGTAATTGACTTAGTATACGGTTGAAAATAGTCTTTAGCGGATAATTGTTTTACGGCTTCGTAGGTAAATAGGCACGCGTAAGGGATGCAAATAAAAAAGAGGATTTCTTCTAAGGGCAATCTGAAAAAATGAACTCCCAAAAGGTATTTGGGATTAAAGCCCCATACGCCCATGTGTGTAAACAGCGCATCCCACACCAAAAAAGGTAAGGCGGGGAATAAAATGGCGGGCCAAACATATTTCCATTTTTGATAAAAATTAATTTTAGGATGAAAGCTAAATAAAAGAGGAAGTGAGATCGCTCCTAAATCAATTATCAGATAAAGATAGGCAGGACTCAAAAAATGGCTCATTGTGTTTGTTGCCTTTTCTGCCGATACTTAAAATCTCCAGGCTCGTACTTTTTTGGCGCATAGAGAAATCCAAAAGCCTCGCAATTCTCTCTGGTATGCTTGCTGTGATGAATATAATGCGCATTAATCATTCGTTTCAAATAATTGCTTTTTCTTATAACTCTAATCTTTATTCGCTGATGTACTATAATATCATGAAAGGCAATGTAAAAGATGCCATAGCAAAGTATACCTAACCCAACCGATATCCAGTAAGGGTTATATTCAACTACACTGCCGTAATAAAATAAAGCAATAGAGGGTAAGCTGAATACTACAGCAAACCAATCATTTTTTTCAAAAGCATGATTGTGTACAGAGTGATGTGACTTATGCCAGGTCCACAAAAACCCATGCATTATATATTTGTGTGTAAACCAGGCAACAAATTCCCAAAACAAAAATGTCCCTATCACAATCCCTGAACATAGTAAGATCGTACCCATTGACTTTAGATTTTATTTAAAAAAATTTGTAAGGGTATTACTTTCAACAATAAGTTTGAACCAATACGTGTACTGATCGGGATTCTCTTTCATATGTTCTCTCAATTCTCGCTCAGAAATGAACTTATAATCTTCAACTTCCAGGGTGTTGATTAGAGGAGTTCCTTCAAAGGTGCCCACATAGACATGGTCATATTCGTTTTCGATCA
>JAEUUB010000895.1 GCA_016787745.1 Cyclobacteriaceae bacterium | reverse complement strand
AACCGCATTTTTCACGATATAAAGCCCCAGCCCCGAACCTTCCGATTGCTCGCTCGCCCGGTAGAACATCTCAAATATTTTGCTCAGGTTTTCTTCACTTATGCCTATGCCATTATCGGTAAATACAATGTTTGCCTGCTCAGGAGTGATTTCAATAGCAATGGAAACCTGACAGCATTCATTCTTTATTTTTCGATATTTGATTGCATTTGAAATCAGGTTTCTGAAAATCTCCCCGATTCGCCAGGGGTCACTTGAAAATTCAGACCCCCGAATGGACACCTGCCTTTCGAAATTATCGGCCCCTTGCATGTAACTTAAATTCTTAAAAGTTTTATCAATGATGGATTGAAAATCGATGGGTCCTGTTTTTACATCCAGTTTTAGATTTTTGGAATGACTGAGCACATCACCGATAAAGTGATCGAGTTGGCCTACCTTTTCGCCAATAATCTTTAAGTAGCTTGCCGGGTCGTCATGATTGCCGGGCATTTGCGCAAGATTAACCAGACCCAAAACAGACGACAATGGAGCTCGCAAATCATGCGAAACCTTGTACACAAAATTGTCTAATTCAGAATTTCTGATTTTGAGTTCTTCCTCAATTTTCTTTTGATTGGAGATGTCCACATACACCCCAAAAATTCCTATAGTCTGATCTTCCAAATGAACGGGCACGCCATAAATAATAACCGGTATCGGTTCATCATCTCTGCGTAGCCGTACTGATTCAATGCGTACAACTTGTTCTGAAGAGATCAATGAATTTAAGTCATTCCCTTCCGCTTCCAAGGCCTGCGGCACTATAAATTGGTTGAGGCTCTTGCCGCGCAACTCTGTGATGGTAAATCCAAATAACAACTCGAATCCGTGATTCACCCGCTCTACATTGCCCGAGCTATCCAGCAGTACGATGGCCATGGGCGAACTATTAAATAGCTCTGAGAAAAGTGTCTCTGTCTTAAGATTGCGGATATCCGCTTCACGACTTTTCTGCTCAAGTTCCTTACGCTCGCGAATGTTGTTAATTATGCCACTCCAGGCTATTCGTCCATCAGGCAACTTAACCGGTTCGCAAGACGCTTCAATCCATTTTACCTCAGCATGTACATTGAAAATACGACCTTCCCATTTAAAGGGGCCTACTTCTTTAATTGCCTTCGCAATTAAAACTTCAAAATGATCCCAATCCTCCCGATGAATAAAGTCCTTCATGGGGTAATTCCCACTCAAAAGCATTTCCCCGCTCACACCCAATACTTTCTCACAGGATGAGCTGAGGTATGTAAAATCTCTCGACCCA
>JAEUUB010000767.1 GCA_016787745.1 Cyclobacteriaceae bacterium | reverse complement strand
CTCACACACTGGAAACAATCTGTACCCATTGCCTCCTGGCTTTATGTGTTGGGTGTTGCCCGCTTTGCCGTTCAATATGTGGATCGATTTGAAAATAAATCCATTGAAACCTGGGTGTACTATCAGGATCGTGATGCCGGGTTTACTGATTTTGCTGAGCCTACCAAAAAGGTGTTGGAATTTTACAGCGACTACGTGGGAACTTTCTCCTACGAAAAGCTGGCTAACATCCAATCGAACAGTGTAAGCGGTGGGATGGAGGCTGCTTCCGCTATCCTGTACAGCGAAAACTCTGTCGTGGGCGACAAGAATGAACGCTGGCGCAATGTGGTTATTCACGAAATAGCCCATCAATGGTTTGGCAATGCCATAACCGAATCGGACTGGGACGATGTTTGGCTAAGTGAGGGATTTGCTACTTACTTTACCCTGCTCTTTATCGAACACGAATACGGTCATGAAGCTTTTCTGAAGGGATTGACCTCAAGTAAAGAACGTGTGAACACTTTCTACGCACAGCATCCTGACTACCGCATCATTCACGACAACTTAAATGATATGAGCAAGGTGACCAGCTCACAAACCTATCAAAAGGGGAGTTGGGTGTTGCACATGTTACGGGGTGTTGTCGGTGACAATGCTTTTAAGAAAGGCATTCAATCGTACTATAATAAATATCAGAACCTGAATGCCACAACAGCAGATTTCAGGCAAGAAATGGAAGCCGCCTCGGGTAAGGACTTAAAAGGGTTTTTTGAGCAATGGTTATATAAACCCGGAACATTAAAACTTGAAGCCACATGGCGTTACGATGCAAAGAAAAAAGAAGTGACTATTGAATTGAAGCAAACCCAGAATGATGGCAGTATGTTCAATATGCCTGTTGAAGTAGCGATGTATTCTCCTAACATGAAAGAGCCTGTAATTCGAACTATTGTGGTTGATCAAAAATCAAAAGTGTTCACCTTACCTATGGATTCAGCTCCGGAGAAAATACTCCTTGATCCCAATTCCTGGGTGCTGATGGATGCCACGGTGGCAAGAAAATAGATGGTACCAAATTCTTTAACTAATAGCTAAATGAAATTTCCACATGCTGCATTTCTGTTTTTATTCATTCTGATTGAGTCAACTTGCTATTCCCAACAACCAAT
>JAEUUB010000749.1 GCA_016787745.1 Cyclobacteriaceae bacterium | reverse complement strand
ATACGATTTTAACAATGGGAATCCGGTTATAAGAAGACTTGCCAAGATTAATCACCTTGATGACAAGGAAGGAAAACCCATTGGCATTACCCAGTTCATTGGCCGGAAACCTGTTTTTGTTGCTGGCAACTCGGATGGCGACTTGCAGATGATGCGATGGAGTGATTCCAATACATTTAAATCCTTTAAATTATACGTGCATCATACCGACTCTATTCGTGAGTGGGCCTACGATCGGAAATCTCACATTGGCACTTTTACTGTTGCCCTTGATGAAGCCACTGCAAAAGATTGGACATTAGCCGATATGAAAACAGATTGGAAGATTATTTATCCGTTTGAAAAAAATAAATGACTTAATTATCAATAAACAATTTAACGTATGCTTACTCATCGAAAATTCTGTTTTACTTTTCTTCTGATTCTGTTATCAGTCTCAGCATTTTCACAAACAAAAAAGCCGAACATTCTGGTCATTTGGGGTGATGATATCGGTACCTGGAATATCAGCCACAACAACCGAGGCATGATGGGATACAGGACGCCTAATATCGATCGCATTGCGAAAGAGGGAGTTTCTTTTACGGATTACTACGCGCAACAAAGTTGTACTGCTGGTCGCGCAGCATTTATCAGTGGCTCTGTACCTGTTCGATCAGGGATGACTAAAGTCGGGCTTCCCGGTGCGAAGGAAGGGTGGCAAAAAACGGATGTAACAATGGCCTCCGTAATGAAAAACCTTGGCTATAATACAGGACAATTTGGGAAGAATCATCAGGGTGACCTAGACGAGCACTTGCCCACCATGCATGGCTTTGATGAGTTTTTTGGAAGCCTGTATCACCTGAATGCAGAAGAAGAACCAGAACAACGGGACTATCCGGGCGATATGGTGTTGGCGAATGGAAAGACATTCAGGCAGACCTTTGGACCTCGTGGCGTACTCAAGTGTAAGGCGGACGGAAAGGGTGGTCAGACAATAGAAAATACAGGACCGCTTACGAAGAAAAGAATGGAGACCATAGACGATGAGACAGTCGCTGCGGCCAAAGATTTTATCACACGACAGGTGAAAGCAGGCAAACCCTTCTTTACCTGGTGGAACGGAACGCGAATGCACTTTAGAACGCATGTAAAAGAAGAACATACAGGCATTTCCGGGCAAGATGAATACAGTGATGGCATGGTGGAGCATGACATGCATGTAGGTGAATTATTGAAATTGTTAGATGAACTGGGAATTGCTGACAACACCATCGTCATGTACTCTACCGACAACGGTCCGCATTATAACACCTGGCCGGATGCCGGAACAACTCCATTCCGCTCTGAAAAGAACTCCAACTGGGAAGGTGCCTATAGAGTGCCAACTTTTGTAAAATGGCC
>JAEUUB010000741.1 GCA_016787745.1 Cyclobacteriaceae bacterium | reverse complement strand
TAGGATTATGAGATAAACGTTATTCTGTCTTCAGGGTTTTGGCAGGATTTTCTTTACTGATTCGATTCATTTGAGAGCCTATTGTGATAGCAACAGTCACCACCATCAGTCCGCTGGCCAGTAGAAACGGTGCCGGTTTGGCCGACTGCGGATCGATGTACACGATGTGCAATAAGGTATCCATCAGATACAATCCTGCAGGCGCACCAATGATAAAGGCAATCAGCAAAATCCAGACATAGTCTTTGTTCATTAGCTTAAAGATCTGCGATACGTTGGCTCCAAATACCTTGCGAACACTAAATTCCTTCAGCCTGCGGGTTATGTTGTAAGAAACAAGACCAAATAGCCCCAGACAAGCTAACAATACCGTGATGGTGGCAATAAAGCCCATCAGTTTGATTTCGGTCTCATTGTTTTTTGCCCAATTGTAAAATACATCATTCTGCAGGGTTCCTTCATAAGGATCGTCCGGAGCAATTTCTTTCCACACTTCCTTTACCCAGGCCTCCGTTTCCGGGAGGGTGTTGGGCCCCACCTTCAAGGCCAGGTGGCGCAGGTTGCTATCAGGAGTAATAACAAACAGTACCGGCAAGATTTCCCGGTAGAAATCGGTGTAATGAAAGTCGCTTACCACACCAATGACATAGCGCTTTACGCTGTCATACTCAAAAGTTTGATGGATCGGGTTATCCCACCCCATTGCACGAACAAAACGTTCATTCACCACCACCGATTCAACCCGGTCAGATTGAATGGCTTCGTCAAAGAAACGGCCCGCGGAAAGCCGAAGGTTCATGGTTTCGGGGTACTTGAATCCAACCGGATAAACGACAGCTTCGAATTTAAGACCTTCATGTTCGATGGGGCTGGTTCTCCGGTATAAACCGATATGGTTTTCAGCTCCCGCAAAACTCACAATGTTCTTTTGTGTGGCTACTTTATCGCGCAACGCAATGTACTGAGTGGGAGAGTTGACCGGCACCACCAGGTTCTGATCATGGTGATATCCCCAGTCTTTGTTCTTCAGGTAAAAGCTGTTGTCTATAAAAACGAAGCATCCAACAATGGTAGTGAAGGCCAGAATAAACTGCAGGGTAAGCAGCACTCGACTCAGCCGGCTGCGCTGCCCGAATTTTTCTCTTCCTTTTAATATGATGACCGGCTGAAACCCTGAAATGTAAAGGGCTGGGTAGAGGCCGGAGACAAGTACAATAAAGAATAAGGACCCTGCGAAGAAGGAGATCATCGTAACCGGAGAGGAAAATGCAAATGGAATTTTGTAGGCAAGCAAGACGTTCAGCCAGGGCATAAAAAGAAAGTACGAGATCAGAAATCCTATGCCAATGGCAAGTGCGCACAGCAGAAAGTTTTCAGTTACGAATTGTTGCAGGATCTCTTTGCGTTGACCGCCAATTACCTTGCGAATGCCGATTTCTTTCAACCGGGTGGCAACCGTGGCGATGGAAATGTTCATGTAATTGAAACACGCGAGCAGCAGCAGCATAAAAGCAATCAGGCCAAGGGCAAATACCCCTTGGGGTTGGCCGGACCCAACTACAGCGTTTTCAATTTCATACGATCGGGTCGATAAGTCGGGGAAGTGATAAAACTTGTGATCAATTATTTTCCATTCCGGGGAAGATGCATTTTGAAGGGTCAGGTACTTGTCCATTAAGGGAGTCACTTCATCAATGTGGTGGCCGGGTTTTAGCAGGAGGAAGGCGGCATGCACGGGGTCTGTCCAGGTGGTGTGGGTGGTCTTAAAAATAGATTCAAAAACTTCCATCGAAAGGAGAAAGTCAAAATACATGGTATTATTGTCGGGTTGATCCACCACGGCTGCAATGGTGAATTCTGTGCGCTGCCCATTGCTGAATTTTACGGAAACGGTTTGACCGAGCGCGGGTTGATCGCCAAAGTACTTTTCGGCCATTCGTTTTGTAAATACAATATTACCCGGTGAATTCAAGGCGCGTGTATCCCCTTCCAGCATCGGGTAGTTAAACAGGGTGAAAAAACTTTTATCTGTAAAATAAAAGTGTTCGCTGAAAACATGATCCTGATACCGCAAGGCTCCATCGCGAATAACAATTCGGTTAACAGCTTCCAGGGCGGGTGACTCTTCCTGCAGAGCCGGGGCCAGCGCAACAGGTAGGTTGCTGATGGTGCTGATCTTATTCCCCTGTTCTACAACCGCTGTGATTGCATAAAGCCGTTCCCTTTTTTGTTGAAAGTCATCGGTATGAAAAAACTGGTCGCCAAATACAAAAATGGTAGTTATGCCTGCCACCCCCACCGCCAAACCGAAAATGTTGATGAAAGAGGTAGCCCCATTACGAAGTGCATTTCGAAATCCGATTTTTAAATAGCTTCTAATCATGGTGGTAGCGTACGGTGTGGGTGATGATGAACGTTTTATATTTTTCCATCGGAAGAATCGGATCACATTCCAAATGAATTGTCGTTTGGCTTTATCTGAATTCTCTTTACAGGTTCGTTCAAACAATTCATAAGCATCTCCTTGAATTTCTTCCAATAGATCTGGCCGGCAATACCATTGCAGAAATTTATCAGCCCATTTGGGAGGATGATACTTGTTATTCACTCCTTAATACTTTCGTGGGACTTGTAATAACTGTTTTGAAACCTTGAATGCAAATGATGAAAATTGTAATCCCTACAAGACCAATTAACGTGGAAGCATATATCCACCATGGCATTTCAATATGGTAAGCAAAACCAGAAAGCCAATTGTCTGCAACGTACCAGGTAAGTGGCATAGCCAGAACGGTAGCCAAAGTGATTATCAATGTGAATTCTTTGGTTAGCATAGCCAAGATCCCGGGCACGGTAGCACCAAAGACTCTCTTTATTCCAATTTCTTTCCGTCTTCTAATTACATTATAGGTTGCTAATCCCACTACACCGATAATAGCAACGATTAATGAAATGGAGGTAAATAGAATTACCATTTTAGAAGCAATCGTTTCTGTCTTGTACAGATTGCCAAAAGCCTCATCTTGAAATGAATATTTCATGGTAAAAGCTGGTTCTATTTTTTTATAGGCAGCTTGTATTATTTCCATGGCCTCCTGAGTTGTGCCCTCCTCATATTTAACAAAAACATACGAGCAATTAAGAATAGGATGGGCATAAAGCACCACAGGGAGTTTTTGTTTCCGAAGACTCTCGGTATGAAAATCATTCACAACGCCAATGATTTTACAATTCACATCCCCAACTTTAAAAAGTGCTCCAATCGGATTTTCAAATCCCATAATTTTCACCGCTTCTTCAGAAACCAGTACCTCTGAATTTATTGTGTCTTGCGCATCGGGTGTAAAGGATCGGCCTTGTAAAATGGTAAGTCCAAAAGTCTGAGGTAGTTCATAATTACAACCCAATATTTGAAAAACAGTCCCGCTATTTTCAGGCATACCTTGCCAACTCACACCGGTTGTTCGGCCACTCATATTGACGGGATTTCCATTGCTGGCGGTAACACTTTTTATTTGGGGATGAGCTAACAGATCAGCTTTGAGCGCAGCGTACTGCTTAAGTAATGTATAAGTAGGTTCAATCCGAAGTATGTTTTCCCTATCAATACCCAGATTCTTATGGGTAATAAAAGAAATTTGTTTAAAAAGAATGCCTGTGAAAATAACGATACCTATAGAAGCACTTAATTGAAATACCAATAAAAACTTGCGCATCTGTTGTGTTCCGCTTTGACGTGTAGAAACCTCTCCCTTTAAGACTTTGGCAGGTTCAAAGCCACTCATAATGATGGCAGGATACAAGCCCGCTGCTAACGAGATGAGTAAAAGAAATCCCAGCAAACAATAAGGAATCCATCCTGAGATCAGAGATAAGTTAAGCGTTTCACCAACCAGGACATTAAAATAAGGCAAAATGATTTGTGTAATTCCGGCTGCAAGAAGGAATGCTATTAACACTATTATAAATGACTCGCAGACGAATTGAACAATAATTCCCGAGCGAAAAGCGCCTGTTACTTTACGAATTCCAATTTCCTTTGATCGGGTAGTTGCTCTTGCGGTACTTAGGTTGACAAAGTTGATTACGGCCATGATCACCGCTAACAAGGCGATCCCGATAAAAAGATTTACATACTCAATTCGGCCACCTATATTTTTACCATTCTCAAATTTATCATTCAGTCTCCATTGAGTAAATGGATAAGCAGCATAGCTCACTTTGTCTTTCTTAAGATTCTCTGTAAGTACCGGAGATTGATTCAATTTTGCAGTCAACTGATCCTGACTGATTTCTGAATTGGTCTTTAGATAGCTGCTTATGAAGTCGGAGTAAAACTGATCATTGCTAAGCCCGCGCATTCTCTTAAAAATATCCAGAGGCAACAGGAAATCAAATTGAAGCGAAGAGTTGGAAGGAGTGTTCTTGAATACAGAAACAATAGTTACTTCATAGTAATCATCAATTTTAATTGTTTTTCCTATAGGGTCTTCAAATCCATAAAGGAGATTGGCCATATTTTCAGATACTGAAATGCCGGTTGGATTTTTCAACGGGTTTTGGTCTCCACTGATTACCGGATAATTAAAGATCGATAAGAAGGAATTTTCTGTATAGATTCCGTTTAAATAAATGCATTCGTTACTTTTTCCTTCAGGACGGAAGCATAATTCATTAGGCCAGCGACTACCTGTTATTACAACGGCTTTTTCTTCCACTTCGGGAATTGAGGTTACATCCATGCCTGCCTCTGCAGCATCGTATGTTTCAAGTCCACCATTGGCTTCTACATGACTAAGAACTTTGAAAATTTTTTCTGGCTCTGAATGGAAGCGATCATAGGAGTACTCATAGGTTACCCAAAGAAAAATAAAGAACGCTGCAACAAAGCTTACGGTGAGACCTAATACATTCAAAAATGAATGCCCGGGTTGACTTATGAAATTTCGGAAGGCAACTTTAAAAATATTTTTTAACATGCTGGGTGTGATAATTGAGTTTGAAATAGAGGGGTTTATCTTTCGGATATTCTTAAGACGAAAGAACCTTAGAACATTCCACGTGAAAGACAGATTAGCTTTACGTTTGTTTACCCGGACCTGCCTGTAGAATAATTCGTAAGCATCTCCTTGAATTTCTTCCAATAGATCTGGCCGGCAATACCACTCCAGAAATCGATCGGCCCATCGGGGTGGTTTTAGGCTCATGTTAATTTGAATTGTAGTGCAATCTTTGGAATTTGATTGTATAGCTGATTCCGAATTTCATTCGACTCCTCCAGGGCTCGCTTGCCCGCTGCTGTTAGCAGAAAGATTCTTTTTCTGCGACCGCCACGCGCTTCCGTAGGATCGCTCATTTTTGATTTGAGAAAACCTTTATCTTCGAGACGTGTGAGTACCGAATGCACGGCACTTATATTAAGACTGCGACCTGCTTGTTTTTCAATTTCGTCCATCACTGAAATTCCGTAAGCTTCAGGAAACAAAACACCTACGGTAAGGAGCACGAGCTCTTCTAACTCTCCCAGATAATACCCTTTCATAAATAATCAGTTAAGTTCTACAAACGTGAAACTAATCAATATGTTTCACTTTTGTGGAATTAATAGGAGATTTACTTTTTCTTTGAAGATTTGGTAATAGGTTGAATCAACTTGGCCACCAGGCCCGTCCAGCCCGTTTGGTGGCTGGCTCCTAAACCCCGGCCTGTATCGCCATCAAAGTATTCAAAGAAAAGAAGATTTTCACTAAAATGAGGATCAGTCTGCATGAAAGCAGAGTTACCCAGGAAAGGGCGATTGCCTTCCTTATCCTTTTTAAAGAGGCACACCATGCGATGCGATAAGTCATCGGCTATTTGCCGGAGGGTTAACATGTTTCCTGACCCGGTCGGGTGTTCAACTTTAAAGTCATCACCATAATAATGATGAAATCTATAAAGCGATTCGATGATCAGAAAATTTACGGGGAACCAAACAGGACCCCGCCAGTTGCTGTTGCCCCCAAATAAGTAAGCATCGCTTTCACCGGGTTGATACCGTACCGAAAA
>JAEUUB010000728.1 GCA_016787745.1 Cyclobacteriaceae bacterium | reverse complement strand
TTGGCCGCAGGTTATCTCTTTGGGTTTACAGATTTTGTGGAAACCATGGCAACCCAGCCCGGGGTATGGCAGGCATTTGGTTTTATTATCTTATTGGCGTTTATGAGCACCGCCATCGCCAATCTTATGTTCGTTAAGCTTTTGAAAATTTCGACACCCCTGTTTGCCAGTTCCGTTACCTACATTATGCCCATTGTAGCGGTAATGTGGGGTGTACTTGATGGCGAGAAGTTGCTGGTGGGTCACTTCATTGGTATGGCGGCCATCCTGGGCGGAGTTTACTTAGCCAACAAAAAATAAATTTATTTCAACGTAAAAGTGGCCATCACCGGCAAATGATCGGATGGATAGTAGTCTCCATCATGATCCTGAATTACTTTATAATCACTTGCTTTCCATGGTGCGGAATGAAAGATATAATCAATCGTTCTGCATTCCATCTTGTCCACCTCAAAACCACAAAATGTTCCCGTTAGGTCTGTGGCAGGTCGCGCATCTGCCAACACTAACTCTTTTCCATTAATCATATTTAAATAAGGTTCATCAGTTGGTTCCGAATTAAAATCACCTGAAACGAGTATAGCGATTTCTTTTTCAGATTTATTGAAAGTAGAGCCTGCAATAAATCCTTTCAGATAAGCTTTAATAACGTTGGCACTATTTTTTCGGGCCTCATTACCAATATGGTCGAAGTGTGTGTTTGCATAAATAAATGACTTGCCCGTACTTTTCTCTTTCAGAACTGAATAGGTAACAACACGGGTTATGGCTGCATCCCAACTTTTACTTCCCGGTATTTCAGGTGTTTCAGAAAGCCAAAAAGTATTTTGCTTTAGAACTTCAAATTTATCTTTCTTGTAAAAGATGGCTGAATATTCGCCCTTCTCTTTACCATCATCACGGCCAACGCCAATAAATTCATAATCAGGCAATCCATTTTGCAAGTCCATCATCTGATTATGAAGCGCTTCCTGCACGCCTAATAAATCGGGGTTATACTTTTTTAGTAAGCCGATTACCTTATCGGTTCTGTTTTTCCATTGATTGATTCCATCGGCTTCGGTATCAAGCCGGATGTTATAGCTCATAACGGAAACAGACTGCGCCAAATTATCGGTAGCGAGAAAAGTAAGGATAATGAGGGTAAGAGATTTCATCAATCAAAATCAGCCAAGGGCATCCACTTCTTCCACTTCTTCTGGCATCATTCTCTTAAAAAGATTTTCGATTCCTGCTTTTAGGGTTACCGTGGAGGATGGGCAACCGCTGCACGATCCCTGCAGAGCCACAGTCACTTTCTTGTCGTGATAGGAGTGAAAGGTAATGGCGCCACCATCTTGCTCCACCGCAGGGCGGATATATTCGTCAAGAATGGTTTTTATTTTTTTAACAATTTCTGTTTCCTCTTGTTCGGGAATTTCCGAAGCTTTCTTATCCAAAATTAATTTCCCCGACTCCAGAAATGTTTTGATATGATTCTTTAACGTCTCCTGAATTTCCATCCATTCAACATCCTCTTTCTTTGTAACGGTAACAAAATTGCTCATGTAGAAAACACGATCTACAAAAGGATACATGAATAACTCTTGAGCCAGCGGAGCCTCTTCCGCATCCGCAGGGGTTGGAAAATCAAAGCTCATGCCTTCTGGAATAAGCATTTCATTAACAACAAACTTTAGGGAGTTAGGGTTGGGGTTTGACTCCAGGTATATATGAATGTTCTTGGGTGCAGGTTTTAGCATAGTATTCGTCTTTAAATCGTTAACAAAATTAAGAAATTAAAGTTCGGCTCCTTCCGGCAAAGGGCTTCCCAGTGAATTCTCTAATTTACTTACAACAGCCGTTGCCACACTGTTGCC
>JAEUUB010000714.1 GCA_016787745.1 Cyclobacteriaceae bacterium | reverse complement strand
TCTTCATTGGCCAGGCTATCTGTTTTTATGCCCTCAAAAGTATTTCCACCTCCGTACATAATCTTAATTTTAAATACCTAACAATCGTTTGCAAATATAGCATTTGCAATCCGTAAGTTAGAATGCAGGGAAAAATGGTGTTTGAAAATCTTAATCTTTCTTAAGGCCGTTTACAAGCATATCGGCCAGCTGCTGACCGAGTGCAGCAGGATCAATTTTACTGGATGGATCGTACCACATGGGCATCCAGTTTAAAGACGAGAACAATGTCATTACCGCCAATTTTTTATCGATGGTATCTTTGAACTCGCCTTTGCTTGCGCCCTCCTCGATCATCGACTTAAACCGGTTTATATAATTGATTCGTAATAAAAGAAAATCGCGAAGAAAAGGGTGGCTCAAATGCCGGTGCTCATTCATAAAAACAGCCGAAGCGGTAAGATCTTTTGCCATAACCTGAATGTGACCGATAATACCGAACCGCAGTTTTTCTGTGGCCGTTAGATTTTTTGATTCAACTTCTGCCAATGACTTTCGGAATTCAGCAGCCATATCGAAACAAAGGCTTTGCAGGATTTCTTCCTTGGACTTGATATGCGAATAGAGGCTGGCTGCTTCAATGCCTAATTTCTGTGCCAGGTCGCGCATGGAGGATGCGGCATATCCCTTTTCACGAAACAACTCGGCTGCGCTTCTGATTACCTGTGCTTTTCGGGATAAATTTCCAATAGCTTCCATTAACTGACTAAATTGAAGGCTAAGTTAATTAATTAAATTTGATTAAAATTCGGATTCGCTAAAAATGAAATTTAATTCCGTCAGAGAATTTTTTTACAAGCTTAATAACACGGGCTATCAATTGATGATGGTGCCTCTGATTTTATTCATTTATTTTTACGCGCAGTCCTATTTCTATGTTGGGCAACCGTGGGTTGAAGGGGAGGATTTGGTTTTTTATATCATTCTGGCCTCAGGAATGATTGCTTTAGCAATCCTAACAACTGTTTATATCTATACTAAAAAAAGGGCTAGAAAGTTAGCCACGCTTGTTGGGCTTGGACTGAAACTGGAGAATGTGGGTTCCTTACTTTTTGCTAAGATGATTTGGCAATTTGCTGTTGTTACATGGATGCCCCTGGGACTGGTAGC
>JAEUUB010000616.1 GCA_016787745.1 Cyclobacteriaceae bacterium | reverse complement strand
TTCTGCCACGGCAATAGGCGTATTGGCTTTAACCGGTTGGGTTAATTCACGCATAAACTCCACATGTTCTGTCGTATACAGGGCTTCAAACGGAGGGTCACCTTTCTTCCACAGCTTTCTGTTTTTGCGCATGGCATCCCCTACCTGCAAACGGGCGGAATCCTGTAAGATGATTTGCGCTAATTCCAATGTTTCGGTTGTGCTGTAGATGGGCCCATGAAAACCAAACTTCACCAACAAAGGAACGCGTCCTGTGTGATCGAGATGCCCGTGTGTTAACAACACCGCATCAATATCCTGAACCCGCGCTCCCTGGGGTAGTTTGTTTTTTGCTTCCGAAGCTTTTCCACCTTGAAACATCCCACAATCAATCAAAACATTTGCCTTGTCTGTTTGTACAAGATAGGCCGAGCCGGTTACTTCACCTCCGGCCGCGCCATGAACTTTTATTTTCATACGAGAGTTGGTAGGGCCCTATTCTTCTATCCGTTAATATATCAACTACTTTGATTTTTTCTTTATCTTCTTTTCTGAACCAAACAAAGGCTGTGTGTATTTCTTATACAGATCGAACAAAAATTCGATGCGGTGCATTTCGGTTTCAAAGGGCTGCGCACGGTAGCATGTATCAACAAACTTATCTAAATCCTGATGAGCACGAGCCAGATCAGGTGGCATAGTGAGGGGATCGTACAAATCTGCTAATGAACTTTCTGGATAACGCTCACGGACTTTTAAAATTTGTTGCGCCAGTTTTTCAACGCCATGAGTTTTTTGTTTCGCCAAATCCTGAGGCCACGGAAAATTATTGTACACAATCGTACTTGAATAACTATAATCGCTCTTTAAACGACCACATGTATACCTCATCCAAGTCATGTGCATTAAAGAGGTGAGAATTCCGAAATGAAATAGAGTTGCTTTAGGAACAAAGAAATTCTTATCGGTGATAATGTCATCCTTCGTCATGTAACCAATTGGTATGTAGGTTCTGTTTTCTGAACTTACTTTCGGTATAAGAAGAAAATCGGTTGTTGGTTGTCGCTCTTCAGCGAACAAAGTTGGAAATCCTGCCATTCTCCTCGTCCCCTCTCGCGTACTCGCTTCTCTAAACTTTTTAACTTCTTCAAGCCTTAAGAGTACTTCCGGGTACTTTTTCAAATCAGATGGATTTATGCCTTTGAGCCAAAGACACCATCTGTGAAATCCGTTAATAAACTCATCTCCGCTGTAAAATTTCTTTACATATTTTTTACCTTCTGGATGTTTTTTAATAAAACTGTCTTTTTCTTCAGCAGTAATAATCAAAAAACCACCGTCCCTTAATGCACTACCCGATTGCATTGCAGGGGCGTTACAAACTGGTTTGGTGATTGAAGGCAAAGTTACATCGTCTCCATTAACTAGATAGGGATTAATGTTTCTGACTTTTCGAGAAAGAGGCTCCTCAGAAATGCTAGGATATTCAAAAAGAAATTTCTTTGAAGTATCGCCAAAACGGAAACCAAGAATAACTACATGAACTGCAGCTTTTCCCTTCGCTTCATTGTTCCATTTAAACGTTCTGTGTCCAAACTTTATTTTTATTCCATGTTTATACAACTCGTTCCAGAGTAGGGCAGGTTGTTCGCCTTGAGTGATTGAATTTGTGGAAACAAAGGCAGCTTCGGTGTCCGTGTTACTAACGTACCTGGCGGCAAGCAAGTACCAAGCGCATACGTAGTCAAGCATTCCAAATGACTTTACTCCATTGAAAACAAAAGCCATGTCTTCTTTCTGCTCTTTGCTTTGATAAGACGTACCTATAAATGGGGGATTACCTAGTATATAGTTAAACTTAATCGTTTCGCTTTTGAGCTTATTGGGTTTCAGTCCTTGAATTACATTATGAGTTTTTGCTTTTATATTAACTTCTCTATAACTAGTATTTGGATCTTCTAAATAAACGTTTACGTGATTAGCAACTATATCATAACTATTTAAAGGATTCAATAAACTTTGCCAATCAATTCGGAGAGCATTTCCATGAACAATGGTAGCACTCTTTCTTAGGGGAAGTCGTTTAAAGTATTCACCAAATTCTGTTGATAGTTTTATGTTCATTTGATGATCACAAAGCCACATAGCCACTGTTGCAATTTGTGCAGGGAACTCTTCATACTCAATACCGTAAAATGCATCTACGTCAATTTTACTTAAACTGCTTACGTCAGTTACTAATTGGCCTTTAAAGAGTATTTTCAGAATTTCAAGCTCTAACAAACGAAGTTCACGATAGGTAATAATTAAAAAGTTGCCACTACCACAAGCCGGATCGAGAAACGTAAGATTCGAAAGTTTATCATGAAATTTCTGAAGTTTTGTCTTGTTTGTTTTTACACTTTCAAACTCTTCATAGAGTTCATCAAGGAATAATCCTTTAATAAGTTTAAGAATATTCTTTTCGCTTGTGTAATGTGCCCCAAGGTTTCTTCTTTCCTTCGGGTTCATTACACTTTGAAACATTGAGCCAAAGATGGCCGGAGAGATTACACTCCAATCGAAATAACAACATTGCAAAAGTCTTTTCCGCATGTCGCTATCAAAGGATGCAAAGTGAAGTTGTTCGCTATACAACGAACCGTTTACATACGGGAAGGCAGCTAATTGTTCGTCTAAGTTTTTAAATCGTTTATTTTCAGGTGTGTTTAACACTTCGGAAAGTTGGGCAAGGTGTATACCCAAATCACTACCGTCTTCCTTTGTCCTTAGTTCGATGTACTCCGTGAATTGCTGCTTCTCGAAGATAGTGGTGTCTTCTGCAAATAAGCAGAACAACAAACGCACCAGCATTACTTCTAACTCATGGCCCTTATAGCCGTTTGCCAAAAGTGCATCGTGCAACCCGCCCATCAGTTCTGCTGCCTCAATGTTAACAGGCTCCTGATCTTTATATACTCTTTGCTCATAGCCACTGATAAAGCCAAAGAGGTTTATGTTTTTGTATAAGTCCTTTAGTTTAAACTCTGATTCTGTTGCCCCTAAAAGATCATACAGTTTTATCTGTTGAAAGTTGGAGACAATAATATAGCGTGGAAGTTCCTCGTCTTTGAGTCCTGGGAAGTAGTCTTTGGCTTGTTTGTATGCGGTTGCCAAATCTTTGCCACCGCTTTTATGCTCGACCAATACGATACCTTTCCACAGTAAGTCGATGTAGCCCTGCTGTCCGCCTAATTTCTTAATTGGCTTTTCAAAGTTGGCCACTCGTTTTCTGGATACTCCAAAAACATGGAAGAAAGCATTCCAAAAGGATTGTGATTCAGCTCGTTCATCGCTAGCGTGTTCCCATTCTTTTGAGAATTCGATAGCGCGTTTACGAATTTCGTTGAGACTTAAAGGCATTGGGAATGCAAAAACCGAATAAGGTGAAGTTTCAATTTACTAAAATAACTTAGTTTTTAGTTTCCTTAACATTTTTCCCTTGTGCGTGCTAGCTGCGGGCGGAATAAATTACCTGGTTGAAGTAATCGGCAAAATTTCTCACAGGAATCCAAATTCCGGGATCCCCTGTATAGCTTCATGCGCTCAACTCATTTAAGCATATGAGTGCTATAAAATTTTTCCAACCAAGATTTCAATTAACCTTGCTATAACCTGTAACTTTAAAACGAATACACTATTTTATAAGAACTCGTATGAAAAATAAGAGCTTATCCATTCCTCCGCTAAGTGAAGGCGAGAACGACTTATATCCTAAAGGTACTGGTCGAAAAATTTGCAAAAGACACAATTTAACAGTGTAAAATAATATATGCGCAATGTTAAATTACTCCTGCTCTTCCCCTTTTGGTTGTTGTCTGTAACCATTTCGATGGCTCAAAGCGATGAGCAGCTATGGCTTGACTTTCAATTGTCATATCCGTTTGCCAACCGATACCTTTTAGAGAATACAACCAGCTATCAAACTTTATTAAATGAAAATGGTAAATGGTGGAATTTAAGCATTAGCCCCACGTTTGAGTATTCATTATTTACCCGCCTTGACTTGATTAGCGAAATACCGCTTGGGTACACACTTCAAAAGGAGGGGGTCAATACATTTGAGATTAGCCCGATGGTGGGTGGACGATTTCACATTACCCAGAATCGTAAAATTGACACCCGATTTCTCTTACGCTACCAAACCCGGGCCTTCCACGAAATTGATGCAAGCAATTGGGAAATCAGCAATCGAACCAGGCTGAAGGGTGAAATCTATTGGAGCATTAATGGTCCCAATCTCTTTAACGACAAACTTTGCTACGCTTTTGCCGATTACGAGGAATTTATTGTGTTAGATCAGCAGCTTGATGAAAGGTATGCCAACCGAAGGAGAGGAAGGGTTGGCATTGGCTATAGGCTAAATTATAAACACAGGTTTGATCTGAGTTACATACATCAGTCATCACGAAATGAAATCGAAGGAGAGTTTATCAGCAATGACAATATTATTCAGCTAAAGTATAAGTTGTACTTGAACCCCGTAGTCATAGTACCTCAAAATTGACATCCGGATGTTGAAGAGACTATGTAACTTTCTGATATCGCTATGACCGAGTATCCGATTTTCACTTTTATGGCTTTGTTGATATTAGGGTACGGCCTTTTTTCAAAGCTGTCCGCTAAATCAATTATTTCTTCCCCAATGGTGTTTGTGAGTGTTGGGTTGCTGGTGAGTACCTTTAACAAGGATATAATACAGCAAAGCCCTGATGCCGGCTACGTAAAAGTGCTGGCCGAGCTTACTTTGTTGCTTGTGCTATTTATCGATGCCTCTACCATCGATCGGAAAAAACTTAAGATGGATCGGTCATTGCCACTTCGGTTGTTAGGCATCGGCCTTCCAATTACCATGATGGTAGGTGCCTTGATAGCCATACCCCTATTCCCCGAAGAACCTGTTTGGGCCATGGTGTTGTTGGCTTTTATCTTATCCCCCACCGATGCGGCCCTGGGGCAAGCGGTTGTAACCGGGGCTCAGGTCCCCGTGCGTATTCGGCAAACCATAAATGTGGAGAGCGGCTTGAACGATGGCATTGCCCTGCCCCCTATTCTTATCTGTCTTGCTGTCTTATCCAGTGACGCGGGGAAACAACTTGACACCACGTATTGGTTTGGTTTTGTTCTAAAGCAATTTGTTTTTGGCCCTGTTATCGGTGGACTTGTAGGCTGGCTTGGTGGAAAACTGGTAGAGAATTCTTCCAAACGAGAATGGATGAATCATACGTATCAGATGTTGGCATCGTTGGCCATTGCGATTCTCGCTTTTTCGTTGGCCGAATTAGTTCATGGCAACGGGTTTATTGCCGCCTACTTTGCCGGACTGATGTTGGGCACCCAAACCGAAGCCATTCGCGAACGCATCCGG
>JAEUUB010000611.1 GCA_016787745.1 Cyclobacteriaceae bacterium | reverse complement strand
AGGGGATCAGGCCTTTGCAGTGCGTTCGATCTCCTTCAGATTCTCAAGTTTTTTGTTTCGCAAAAATCCATTGATGTCCTCGAAGTGTTCCCGAATACGCTTATTACCAAATTCAAAAACTTTAGTAGCCAGACCATCCAGAAAATCGCGGTCGTGCGAAACCAGTATCAAGGTGCCATCAAAAGCCAACAAAGCATCTTTTAAAATGTCCTTAGTTTTAATGTCCAGGTGATTGGTCGGTTCATCCAAAATGAGGAGATTAACCGGTTGTAAAAGTAGCTTGAGCATGGCGAGCCGGGTTTTCTCACCACCCGAAAGCACTTTAACTTTCTTATCAATATTGTCGCCACTAAACATAAAAGCCCCCAGCATGTCTTTTATTTTTGTGCGAATATCCCCGAAAGCAACCTGATCGATTGTTTCAAAAACGGTTAGATCAACATCGAGCAAGCTGGCTTCGTTCTGGGCAAAATAGCCGATCATAGAGTTATGCCCCAGTTGCATTTTTCCTTCAAAGTCTATTTCTCCCATAATGGCTTTTATCATGGTTGACTT
Source organism: Cyclobacteriaceae bacterium (assembly GCA_016787745.1). Lineage (GTDB taxonomy): Bacteria > Bacteroidota > Bacteroidia > Cytophagales > Cyclobacteriaceae > ELB16-189. The sequence goes on along the minus strand of JAEUUB010000611.1, from coordinate 1,173 downwards.
TCCTTCCCCATTTTTTCCAACAAAGGCCACCTTTTCGCCACGCGCAATGGTCAGTGAGGCATTCTGAAAGACCACATGATCGCCATACTTTTTTGTCAACTCTTCCACAATTACCGGATAGTTTCCAGAACGGGGCGCAGGCGGGAACTTAAGATTCAAAGAGGATGTATCCATTTCATCCACTTGCACAATCTCAATTTTCTCGAGCATTTTCACGCGCGATTGCACTTGCAGGGTTTTTGAATAGGTTCCTTTAAACCGATCAATGAATTGTTGAATATCCGCGATTTCCTTTTGCTGATCGTCAAATTGTTTTTGTTGCTGTTCGCGTCTCTCTTTTCGCAATTGCAGGTAGTGTGTATAATTTGTTTTATAATCATAAATTCTACCCATCGTAACTTCTATGGTACGGTTGGTTAGATTATCCACAAAAGCCTTATCGTGGCTGATTACAATAACCCCTTTGGCACTATTTTTCAAAAAATCTTCCAGCCATTGAACCGACTCAATGTCGAGGTGGTTGGTGGGTTCATCCAATAAAATTAAATCTGGTTTTTGAAGAAGGATTTTAGCAAGCTCAATACGCATTCGCCAGCCCCCGCTAAACTCTTTGGTCGATCGGTTAAAGTCAGATCGAAGAAAGCCCAATCCGAGCAAGGTCTTTTCCACTTCCGCATCGAAATTGATTTCTTCAATGGAATAGTATTTTTCACTAAGTTCAGAAACCTGCTCAATTATTTTGGAATATTCATCCGATTCGTAATCTGTGCGGGACTCTAACTGATGATTCAACGCATCCATTTGTTTTTTCATATTCAGTATTTTGAAGAAAGCCTTTGAAGTTTCTTCAAACACTGTGCAATCATCTTCGGTAAGAAGATGTTGTGGCAAATAGGCAATAACCGCGTCTTTAGGGGCCGAAACTTTCCCCCGCGTGGGCTTATTTACACCGGCAATAATTTTTAAAAGCGTTGATTTACCGGCCCCGTTTTTTCCCATCAATGCGATTCGGTCCGTATCGTTAATGTTAAAGGTAATATTGCTAAAAAGGGTTGATCCGCTAAATTCAACCGTTACAGAATCGACAGAAATCATGTTTTTTAAATAAGGCCGCAAAGATATCAGGCGCATCCTTAAAACCATAATCGATTTTCCGGATTCTTTCCCAAAACA
>JAEUUB010000592.1 GCA_016787745.1 Cyclobacteriaceae bacterium | reverse complement strand
GTAATAACTGCCTGCTACTGGTGCCCCTAAGTCCAGATCATCGAAATAAGAAGCGATGAATGCCGCAGCCATCTTTTGGCCACGCTTACCGGTTTCACGTCCTTCCATCGCGTCTGAAGCAAGGATGGAAAGGTTCTCTTTCAAATCTGCTTCCGTAATAGTGGCGGCATATTTTTGAGCAGTTGGATTGGGCTGACCGAAACTAACGGTTACAATCAGACAGGCAACAAGCGTAAGAATTCTATTCATACTAAAAATCATGTTGAGTTAAAATGGATTGTAAGATGCAAAAAAAATTATACCGATTGGGCAAGAATCTTTAAAAGGTGCAATTGATTCCCTGCGCGTATCTTGTTTTGCTCAGGATACGAAATATGATAATACGTATTGCCACGCAGGTAGTCAGCTAAAAACCGAAGAGCCATGATGTAGGTCATCATTTTGCCTGCAAAGGGTATAGCGTTTAGCTCGGCAGCACTCATGCTTTCTTTCATTTCCGAGAGATAGCCGTTTAGCAGTGCATCATAAATATTTCTACGAAATTCTATTTTAGTGACATCCACTTCTTCTTCACTTACAGGACTTACGCACGTGCGCACCAAATCTCCCAGATCGTAAATAAAATAGCCGGGCATAAGTGTATCCAGATCAATCACACAAACTGCCTTGCGGGATTCCTTATCAAACAGAATATTATTGATCTTGGTATCGTTGTGTGTAATACGCTCTTTTAACGAACCACTTTTAATCAGGTCGTTATATTCCTTAACCAGATAGCTAAAGTTTTTTGCTGCCTCAATTTCTCCTTTTACCCGTACACTCACTTCTGCAGAAGCATTGGCTAATTCCGTTTCAAATTGTTGATAGCGCCACGCAAGATCATGAAACCCATCGAGCGTGGGTTTAAACAATTCACAATTAATTCTATCCAGATTTTTGGTGAGCAGGGCAAATCCTTTAGCAGCTTCGTGGGCTTCGGCCTCCGTGCTTACAAAGTCGATAGTAATGGTATTTTCAATTAAAGGATATAACCGCCACGGAAAACCATCGTGATCGTACACAAGTTCTGATCCCGATCGGGAGGCAATTGTTGTTGGAAAGAGATATCCCGGGAAATTTGTTGCCAAATAATTGGCGGCAATTCTATTGTTGGTAGCAATTGCCTCGGGCCTCGTAAACACATTTTTGTTTACACGCTGCAACACATATTTCTCAGTGTCGGTGACTAAGAAGGTTTGATGTATATGGCCAGACCCA
>JAEUUB010000543.1 GCA_016787745.1 Cyclobacteriaceae bacterium | reverse complement strand
CTCTTGTAATTCTGTGCTGGCCAGTTCCAAGGTAGCGTTTATGTTTGCCGCTACACCCAGGCTCAGATAAACTTCCTGAACCACATACTCTTTATATCCAACAAAACTGATTTTTACTGTATAGGGTCCACCTATACGCATACCAGGAATGGTATACCGACCATCGGGCCGGGTAGCCGATCCGTAGGTTGTACCGGACGGTGTGTGTGTTGCTGTTACGTTGGCTCCTGGCAAGGCAGCCCCCTCCGAGTCGGTTACAAGCCCCGCCAGAGATGATGTTGTTACCTGTGCAATCGCAGCCCCAGAGACCGCGAGTCCAAAGATTAATAGCAGTAAAATTTTCCTCATAAAAGTTAGTTTAAGTGTGTCTTATTCCGGTCGCAAAAATATCCTTTTGAGGCATTAAATAGTCAGAGTCTATTTTAAATCTTCCGAACATTTTATTAACAATTTCATAAAGGGCTAAACCACTTATACTTTATCGTTTGCAGTTTGAGTGAAAAACCAATTATTTACACGCAGTTAATCTCCCTTTTTCCATGAAATGAGCATAAACAATACTGGATACCCAACAGAATGGTATTAATGCGAATTCCATGCCTGCGTGCCGAAATGCACTACGGCATGCAGGCATGTGACCTTAAACAAATAATTATTAACATATGAAAAAAATACTTATTGCTTTATTCTTGCTTCTGGCGTCTTTTTTAAACCTGCCCGCACAAACGGATCTCACCTATTATCTACCCGCAGGGGTTCAGTACAATCCGGCCATCCCAACACCTCAATCCATTTTGGGGCATGAAGTGGGCGAATGGCACGTAACCCACGATAAGCTGGTCAATTACATGATGGCCCTAGACAGGGCATCGGACAGAATTACCCTTGAAGTAACGGGCCATACGCACGAGGCGCGTCCCCTTTTGTTGCTTACCATAACGGCACCTAAAAACCATCAAAACATAGAGGCCATACGGCTTCAACACCTGCAATTGGGTGATGTATCAAAATCGGCTTCGCTGGATGTAAAAAATATGCCCGCTGTTTTCTATCTCGGTTGCAGCATTCATGGCAACGAAGCCAGTGGCGCCAATGCCGGATTAGTGATGGCCTATCATTTGGCAGCCGCGCAAGGGACAGAGATTGAAAAGTATTTAGAAAATACGGTAATCCTCTTCGACCCCAGCTTTAACCCCGATGGCCTACAGCGTTTTTCGGCCTGGGTTAATTCCAGAAAAAGTAAAGTTATTTCTACCGACCCCAACGATACGGAGCACAATGAAGCCTGGCCCGGTGGCCGCTTTAATCACTATTGGTTCGATCTTAACCGCGACTGGTTAGTGGCGCAACATCCCGAGTCGCAGGCACGGGCAAAGAAATTTCAGATGTGGCGACCTAACGTACTTACCGATCATCACGAACAAGGCACCAACGCCACGTTCTTTTTTATGCCGGGAGTTCCCTCGCGTGTTAACCCCATCACGCCCGAAAAAAACCAGGAGCTTACCCGCAAAATGGGCGAGTACCATGCCAAGGCCTTAGATGAAATCGGGTCGCTCTATTTTACGCAGGAAGGTTACGATGATTTTTATTATGGCAAAGGCTCCACCTTTCCGGATGTGCAAGGGTCTATTGGAATTTTGTTTGAGCAAGCCAGTTCGCGAGGCCACGCCCAGGAAAGTGTAAATGGCGTGTTACGCTTTCCCTTTACCATCCGCAATCATTTTGTAACCATGCTTAGCTCGCTTAAAGCCGTTAACGAGATGCGCGAAGAACTCCTCACTTTTCAGCGCGACTTCTTTAAGAACGCTTCCGCGGAAGCGGCTAAAGATCCGGTGAAGGCCTACATTTTCGGATCGAAAGATAAAGCCCGTGTTTTTCATTTTGCTGAAATGGCCTTACGCCAAAAAGTAGAGGTTTATAAAATCGCTAGCAATCAAACGATCAATGGAAAATCGTTCGATGCCACTTCCAGCTACATAATCCCTATGAATCAGACACAATACAAATTGATTCGGGGTATGTTTGATAAGCAACTAAAGTTTACCGATAGCATTTTTTACGACATCTCGAGCTGGACGTTGCCGCTGGCCTTTGGCTTGGAGTATGAAGAAGTAAAATCTAATCCGGCACTGGGCGAAAAACTTACCGAAGTAACCATGCCCAAAGGCAAACTTACAGGCACAGGCAACTACGCCTATGTGTTTGAACCCTATGGCTACTACACACACCGGGCGCTTTACCGGTTGCTGGATAAAAAAGTTCGGGTAAAAGTTTCGAATGAACCCTTCTACGCAGGTGGTAAAAAATTTGATCGCGGCTCGGTAATGGTTTCGGCCGATAACCAGGAAATAACGCCTGATCAGATTCGTGCGCTGA
>JAEUUB010000476.1 GCA_016787745.1 Cyclobacteriaceae bacterium | reverse complement strand
ACAACCTGAAATTTATTGTAGCAGTCGCGAGCGTAGGAATTACATTATCTTTCATTCCGGCTTGTAAGATCGTGGGGGCCACCGTGGTTCGCACCATCGCGTTGCCACCCGCACTGCTCTCATAAATACCAACAATCATTCCTCTAAACAACCAGGGATTGGCAAAAGCCAATCGCTGCACAAATGGCATTTCAGGGCCCAGGCTTTCAATAAATCCACTCATGGATTCCGAGAAGCGAGCTTCAAATGGATTTGCGCGAAGTCTAACAATAGCGCTTGTAAGAATATCAATGGCGGTTTCGCGGGCAGGCATGGAACTGTGCCCGCCTGCTTTTTCTACCGAAAGAAGAATAGACAAAAATCCCTTTTCGGATGTGCCTATAAGCGCCACAGGTTTTGTTATTCCCGGAATTTGATTTGTGGTTATTATGCCGCCTTCATCCATAACGAACTCGGCCTCCACGCCCCGCTCTTTCAAAAGTTTTGCCACCGCAATAGCGCCTGTGCCTCCCACTTCTTCATCGTGCCCAAACGAAAAATAAATGGTTTGCTCTGGTTGAAATTTATTCCGTATCAGTTTCTCTGCCGCTTCAAGTAAACTTATCAAATTGATTTTATCATCTGTGGTGCCCCGCCCCCAGATAAAACCTTCTTTGATTTCCCCCGCAAAGGGATTTACTGTCCATAATGATTCTGTGCCTTCTTCGATCGGCACTACATCCTGATGGGCCATTAGTACGATGGGCTTCAGCGAAGGGTTTTTGCCTTTCCAGGTGTAAAGCAGGGTATAGCCATTAATTATTTCACGTGTAGCTTGTTCATGAAAGCCTGGATAGGCACGTTCCAGAAAATTTCTAAAACCCAAAAATTGTGTCGAGTCAAAACGGCTTCGATCTCCGAACGAAATCGTTTTGAAGGCAATGGCTTCTTTAAAATGTTGCAGCGCTGAATCTGTAATTTCAGGAGCGGGCCTGGCCGCCACACGCATTTGCACCGATGATTTTGTAAATGTGTTTAACAAAAGGATAGTCACTAATACTATCATTACAACCAATCCAAGCAAAATGAATTTTCTGATCATCAATATTTTTTCTAAAGATTAAGGATGCGGTGTGTGCGGGCTCTGGTCTGTTCAACTGCCTCCATGTTCTTTGAAATGGATTGGCCGAAGGAGGGTACCATCTCTTTTAACTTCTCTTGCCACGCAGCGGAAGCGCATTCCTTTTTGAAGCATTTCTGAAGAATCTCAAGCATAACTCCTGCGGCTGTAGAGGCGCCCGGAGATGCACCCAACAGAGCGGCAACCGTTCCGTCTTCCGAAACAACCACTTCCGTTCCAAACTCCAGCACCCCGCCTTTCTCCTTATCTCGTTTAATTACCTGTACGCGCTGACCGGCCTCTTTCAATTCCCAATCTACCAACTTTGTAAAAGGAACATATTCACGCAAAGCCGCAAGCCGGTCTTCGGGCGCTTGCCGTACCTGTTCAATTAAATACTTAGTGAGCGGAATATTTTTTATGCCTGCAAAAATCATTGGCAAGGCATTATCGGGACGAATGGAATTAGGCAAGTCCATCAACGAACCATTCTTCAAAAACTTGGTGGAGAATCCCGCGAAGGGGCCGAAGAGTAATTCTCTTTTGCCATCAATGATGCGCGTATCAATATGAGGCACCGACATTGGCGGTGCGCCCACCGAGGCTTTACCATAAACCTTTGCGTGATGCTTCGCGATCAACTCTTCATTCAAACATTTTAACCACAACCCACTTACCGGAAATCCACCATATCCATGTCGCTCTTTTATTTCTGCTCGCTTTAAGAGATGTAGCGTTGCGCCTCCTGCGCCAATAAAAGCAAATTTTGTGTTCACTTGCTTTCTTTTTCCTGTTATCAAGTCACGGATTAAAATATCCCAGCCGCCTTTACCATCCGGATCCAGATCGCGCACCCGGGTGTTGTAATGGATAGTCACTCCGGGCATATTTTCAAGCCGGGCAATCATACCGCGCGTTAGATTTCCAAAATTTATATCGGTGCCTATCTCCATACGGGTAGCCGCCACAGGCTGAGATTTTTTTCGGCCGCGCATGACCAACGGCACCCATTCCATCATCAGGTCACGATCTTCTGTATAGATCATGTCTTTGAATAGGGGATTCTGATTCATGAGGTCGAAGCGCTTTTTCAGGAATTGAACATTGTCGTCTCCCCATACCAGGCTCAGATGCGGAATTTTAGAAATGAATTCTGACGGGCTGTTGAAATATTTTTTCTCTACAAGATAAGACCAAAACTCTTTTGAAACTTCAAACGACTCACCAATTTTAATGGCCTTACTTATATCGACAGAACCATCCGCTTTTTGTGGAGTGTAGTTTAACTCGCAAAAGGCTGCGTGTCCTGTGCCTGCATTGTGCCAGGCATCGGAACTTTCCGTGCCCGCTTCATCAAGAATCTCAAAAATCTGGATGGTGATTTCGGGATTCAATTCTTTGAGGATAACCCCCAGCGTAGCACTCATAATTCCCGCCCCCATAAGCACCACATCTGTTTTGGGAACAAGCGGTTTGGTAGATTTTGGCATGAATTAATTTTAAAGCACCCAATTTAGAGTTTGGGGGTGCCGGTTGCAAGCAGATTCCCGAATTTAGAGTTCTTTATTTATACCGTTTCCCTTTCTTCACCACCAACTTCACGTCCTGCAGCAATGCCATGTGGCGTAACACATCCCCCTTCACAGCAATAATGTCGGCATACTTGCCTTCACTTACGGTTCCAAAGTCTTTCTCCACACCCATCATCACCGCTGGCCAATAGGTAGCTGCGCGAATGGTGTACATCGGGTCGAATCCAAATTTGTTTACCCATACATCCAGTTCGTTCCAGGTGCTTTGACTGTGAAACTTCATGGGAATGCCGCTGTCGGTGCCCACCAGCAAAACCACGCCTGCATTTTTCAACTGATTGATTTTCTTTTCGAGAGTAGGCTTACGTATGGGATTTAAACCAAAATAACTTAGCCGTCCCGGGTTTTGCAACGAGCGTTTGATATCGGCAATAATCGAATCGGGTAAACCTAAATGCCAACTCGTATTATCAAGTGCTTCTGGATTATCGCGCGCATATTCATAGTTATACAGGCCTTCCACCGTGGGTGTCCAAAACAAAGGACCCAAATTCATTTTGGCAGTGCGCTCTTTTATCGAGGCGATAATATCATCGGGATATTCGGGTGCTGCCGCCAGGCCCGTATGTTCAAAGTTATCGACTCCGGCCTTTAACCCCCTGCGAATTTCATCCGGCCGATGGGAGTGGGCCACTACTTTCAGTTTGTTTTTATGTGCTTCATCCACTACCGCCAGGTACTCGGCTTCAGTCATTTCATCCTGGTCGATCAGCTTAATGCAATCTACACCCGCCTTAGCCAGTTGCTTTATTTTCGCGCGGGCATCAGCCTCGCCTTTCACACCCCATCGAAACTCTGCCGTGCCCGGATATGGTTCGTGTTGAATAAAAGGGCCGCTCATATACATGGTAGGTCCGGGAATCTCACCTTTATTGATCCGATCGCGTACCGACAAACTTGGTTCTAACGGACCACCCAGATCGCGGGCACTGGTTACACCAGCCAACAACAGTTGATGCGCGGATGAAGGCATAATAACATCCTTTGCCAACTTCAAATACATTTTATCCCAGTGGGTGTAGTTACTATGGCCGTTGATCATCAGATGCACGTGCATGTCCCACAGGCCGGGCATTACACTCATACCTTCCGTAGAAATTACTTCTGCTCCTTTCGGGATTTCAAGATTACCCTCCGTACCGATCGCTTTGATTCGCTCGCCTTCTATAATGATAACCGAGTTTTGCAAAGGCTTGCCGCCAAACCCATCAATGAGTGTGCCGCCCACAAGGGCTTTGGTTTGAGCGAATGAATTAGAGGCAAGAAAAAAAAGAAAATAAAAGTACTTTTTCATGAGCCGGGGTATAATCAAAGTAAGATAAGAAAAAATGCGCCCTTTCTATTTACCAGACAGTGCCAGTCGCGCTTCAATCGGATAATCTGTTATCAGAATATCAAGTTGTTGTTGTCGAACTTTTGCTTTATATCCTGCCCCGTCCAGAGGCCGACCAGAATTATTTTGTGCTTCGCTCACATCGGCCATCACTTTAATATGGTTCTTCTTGAGTTGGTCAATAAGGCTGGTTGGGGTATTTGAATTTATGTACGCTACCTTCTTCGATTCTGGAAGCGTTATACTTTTAAATTGTTGCCAATCCTCTTGGGTAATAATTAAAGCGGAAAGCATCACCTTGTTGGACAGGGCCGCTGTTTTTCGAGTGAGCTCCATATTGAATGTTAAGGTAAGCGCGCGATGTTCCAGGTTGTGTTGCTTTAACTTTGCATACACCTCCGCATGAATAGGCGTTTTAATATCGAGCATCAGGTTTATCCTTCTATGCTTAATAAATTTCAGAAGTTCTTCTAAAGTAGGAATGTGCAAATTCGTTATTTCTCCAGTCTCCTTTTTTAATAGTAGATTATTTAGTTCCCTATCTGTTAAGTCAGATACCCTGCCTTTACCAGTGGTAGTTCGGTCAACCGTTTCATCGTGCATCATGTAAATGGTTCCGCTTTTACTCATTCGTAAATCTACTTCGGCCATCAGTGTATCGGAGTCGAACCTGCTTTCAATAAATTCCATCAGAGGAAGAGAGCTCTCAGGAAAATCAAAATAGTATCCACTGCGATGCCCTGCGAGCTTAACACCTTTGGAGGTTTGCTGTAGCCAGGCTATCATGGAAAAGAATAACGCTACTATTAGAAATTTCATGGGTTGGGGGTAGAGCCTACATGATCAGATACTTCAAAATTTTGAAGTTGTTGTTGCCAGCTTTTTAATTCTTCGTACTTGTTTCTTCATTGCCGCTACAGAATAATCAGGTTCTCCCTTATTCATCATTGGCTTTTGAAACTCACACCACGATTTGAATAACTGACTTCCAAGCTAAAAAATATCAAAACAATACGAGCTATTCAGCGAATGTTTTTACCGCGAATTTCTCTGACCGGCTCTGCCGAGATATTTAAAAGCATCTGCCATTAAGAAGGTTCCTGTTATGCCGGTAATCCCGCCTGATACCAGAAGGACCTTACCCAAATCATCGTTTTTTCTTCCCAACATAAGTCCTCCGGCTATGGTAACCGAATAACCAATAGTTGCAATGATAATGCCGCGCTTAAACTTGTTTTGTGCCTGGCTAAGGTTCACTTGTATTTGCGCTACATCGCCCTGAAGCAACAAAATTTCCTTTTTTAACTGCTCAACATCCTTTGTTTCTGTCTGTGCAAAACATAGGGCCGGCATGGTAAAGCACAAAATAAAAAATATCCTGATCATGCATTTTAATTCTGCACCAATATAAAACCGCATGGTCGATCATGCAAGTAGCTACCGATCAAGCCATGCTTTGAACGAAGATGATCGTTCGCGGCTTATGGTAAGTTCATGGATACTGGGTTGTTTTAATTTTACCTCAAGTCGTGTGCTGATAAGACCCTTCACCTCAGTAATGGCATCCACGTTAACAATTGCCTTTCGGCTGATGCGAAAAAACCTATCCGTGTCCAACAATCCCTCTAATTGCTCAAGTGTATAGTCGATAAGAAATTTTTTATTGTCGTCTAACGTATAAATATAAACCTCTTTGCCATCAGCAAAAAAATAGGCAACCTCTGCCGTTGATTTATACTGTAATTTATTTCCAGACTTCACCAGGAGTCGCTCTTTTGGTTTTTGTTTCTCCTTTAATAACCATTCTTTTAATTCTGTTAATGGCATGTTCGCATTTCCCGGTTGTTCACGCATGCGTTTCAACTTGGCAATAGCTGCTTCCAGATCTTCTTGCTGAATTGGTTTGAGCAGGTAATCGATACTGAGATGTTTGAATGCCTGCAAGGCATACTGGTCGTAGGCCGTAGTAAAAATGATAGGTGCGTCTACGGAAACCTGATTAAAAATTTCAAAACTCTTTCCATCTGCCAATTCGATATCCAGAAAGAGTAAGTCTGTTTTTCTGCCGGAAGAAAAAAAGGAAACGGTTTCTTCAATGCTTTCTAAGATACCCTGTATGAGGAAAGGTTCCTTCGTTTTTTGCAAAAGAGAAGTAAGACGTTCTGCTGCCAGGGCTTCATCCTCTACGATCAAAACATTCATGGTTCAAGATAAAGAATTGGTAATTTGACAGTAAACTGTGCTTCTGTCTTCTCTATTCTAACCGGTTTATCTGTTAAAAGTTTATAACGACTTACAATATTGTTGAGACCAATTTTTGTGGATTCTTCCTCAATTTCCTTTTTCTGAAGCGTGTTGCTCACGGTAATGTAGTCGCTCTCTGTTTCGAGTATAATGTTGAGCGGTGACTTTTTGGAGGCCACATTATGCTTAATGGCATTTTCAATAAGCATTTGCAAGGATGCCGGGGCCACCA
>JAEUUB010000452.1 GCA_016787745.1 Cyclobacteriaceae bacterium | reverse complement strand
GCTTCCAGCGCTGGCTTTAATAAAAGCGGTGTTACTACATCTTCTATGAAAGAGCCTACAATTTTGCCAAAGGCACCTCCGATAATAACTCCGACCGCCAGATCAACAACATTGCCACGCATGGCAAAAGCTTTAAATTCTTTTAACATAATTAAAAAGTTTAGGTTGGTATTTGATGCCTAAAAATAAATAACTCTGGCAAGTTATTGAACGATTCGTAACTGATTACGAAGTCCTTTGAAGCCATTTAACTCAATTCCAGTACTTCCAATAAACATTTTAGCCTGAATTTTAACGGGAATGTGGTTTCCATCATCTGAAATCCAACATGTTATCGAGTTTTCACCATCAAAGAGTTTGTTGTCAGGCATTACCGGGATTAGTTTATGGCAGGGTATCTTACCAATTTTAGTGCTAACATTTTCCTTTCCGGAATAGATGATTTTCATATTATACGGGGTATCCTCAAAAAATCCGGAAATGGCGAGGGTGTCGCCCACCTTATATTTCTTGTAATCAATTACCCGTAAATACAAGAACCCGGCAACAATATCGCGCACGTTATCGGGTATCTTATAATACTTAGGATCTCCATATTTTCCGGTCTGTCGGTCGGCCACTTTTACTTCTGCCTGTAGCGTATTATAATCATAGTTAATCATCTCATCCTTCTTATAATTACCCTCTCTTATTTTTCGGTAGGAAACATGAGTAACCAGCGCTGCTGTGTCAATATAAGCACCCCACTGGTCTTTCACCTTGGTTATCCAGGATACAAAGCCAAGGGTTTCTCCAAATGCATCCACCTTATAACATGGGCGATCGTTCCTTGTAAATACGCTTTTCTCAATTACCGTAGAGGCTTTGCCAACAGTAAAGAATCCAAAGTTCACACGATACTCAAGCACTTCCCCTTTTCCAAAACTTGTGTTTTTGATTGTTGTAAATTCCTTCTGCTTCTCACGTGAAAATGCCGTAAGAAGAACAAAGAGCACAATACCTTTCAGGAATACCTTCATACTTCAAAATTAGGTCATGAGGCTATATTTGACAAAGGGCATGCCAAGGCGCTTAAGCCTATATCCTGAAATAAGCTACTAAGTCAATAATAATTAGATGGAAACATGATTGTCGCGCAATGCATCATTTAGCGAAGTTTTCTTATCGGTGCTTTCCTTGCGCGTGCCTATGATCAACGCGCAGGGAACCTGATATTCGCCCGCTTCAAATTTTTTGGGGATTGTACCCGGTATCACCACCGAACGGGGTGGAACGTAGCCTTTGTATTCAACAGGCTTTGAGCCTGTAACATCAATTATTTTAGAACTTGCCGTTAACACCACGTTGGCACCAAGCACCGCTTCTTTTCCCACATGCACTCCTTCTACCACAATACACCTCGATCCTACAAAAACATTATCCTCAATAATTACAGGGGCGGCCTGCACGGGCTCCAGCACTCCGCCTAAGCCAACCCCTCCACTCAAGTGCACGTTCTTACCTACCTGAGCACAACTGCCAACTGTTGCCCAAGTGTCAACCATCGTTCCCTCATCCACATAGGCCCCAATGTTTACGTAGGAGGGCATAAGGATCACCCCTTTACTTACGTACGAGCCATACCGCGCAATGGCATGCGGAACAACCCGAACGCCAAGCTTTTTATAATCACGCTTTAAGGCAATCTTATCATGAAACTCAAACGGGCCTACCTCAATAGTTTCCATTTGCTGGATCGGAAAGTACATGATAACCGCTTTCTTTATCCATTCATTTACCTTCCATTTATCTCCATCAGGTTCTGCCACACGCAGCATCCCTTGATCCAGCAAAGCGACTACTTCCCGCACAGCATTCTGCGACTGACTTTCTTTTAATAATTCGCGATCCAACCACGCCTTTTCAATTAGTTCTTTCAGTTCCATTTATATCCTATTTTTAAACCGGCTTGCAATAAATGAAAAAACGAAGAATAGTCCTCGCATCCATCCTTAAACCGATCGATGATACGCGTATGTTCGAGAAGCTCGGAGGCTCCCTGATCAAGGTTAAAGACTACGAAGTTTTTATCATTGGCTATCCCACAGTTACGTCCCAAAATCAGGACCAGCCCATACGTTTGTTACCGTTGAAATCCTTTAAACGAATGAGCCCGAGACGGCTGCTTGCACCCTGGCAAGTAATGAAATTAGTGCGTGAAGTAAAACCTGAGCTATTGATAGTTAATACCCATGAATTACTGTTAATTAGCATGCTAAACAGAATATTATTTGGTGTGAAGATTATCTATGATATTCGGGAGAATTATTATAGAAATGTGCTTCATACAAGTGTGTTTCCAACTCTCATAAAGCCGCTCCTTGCCGGTTGGATCCGGCTTAAAGAAAAGCTACTTGCACCGGCCTTTCATGCTTTCTTTCTTGCTGAAAAAAGTTATGAAAATGAGCTTCCTTTTTTAAACGACCGACATCTTATTCTGGAGAACAAAACCTGCCTGCCCTGCGACTTTAAAAGGAAAGCCGACCCATCAAAAATCAGCCTTCTTTTTAGTGGTACGCTGGCGGATAGCACCGGTGTATTTCAGGCGATCGATTTGGCGAAAACTTTGCATGCCATCGAAAGTAAAATAGAACTAAACATTATAGGTTACTGCGCCCTGACTAAAACCCTGACTGACATTAAAAACGCCATTACAGGTTGTCCATTTATTAGTCTTATAGGTGGCCACGCGTTGGTGCCCCATAGTCAGATTATGGAAGCCATCGCGCATGCAGACTTTGGTATCTTAAGCTATCCTCCCTCCCATCACATCGATAATAGGATACCCACTAAACTTTTCGAATATCAGGCTTGTCAGTTACCCATTCTTATACACGGGTACGAACCCTGGGTAAAACTTTGCGAACCTATTAACGCAGCCTTGGTGGTTGATTTTCTAAATTTCAATCCCGCTTTGCTTCTAAAGCAAATGGAAACCACCCATTTCTACACATCTATACCAACGGATGTGACCTGGGAAAGCGAGGAACCCAGATTTTTATCAAGAGTAGGAAAAATTTTAGCCTAAATATTTTTTTAGACTAATCTAAATTTTTTACTTTTGAGAAAATACTGATCCGGCATCATGTTAAGTCTTACCGAAGAAAACTACCTGAAAGCTATCTATCACTTATCGGATGGTGGTACAAAGTCTGTATTAACCAATGAGTTGGCAGAGGCTATGAACACCAAGGCTGCGTCTGTTACCGATATGGTAAAGAAACTTTCGGCTAAGGAGGTAATAAGTCACGAGAAATATTATGGAGTAAAGGTTACCACCAAGGGCAAAAGCGAAGCGCTTATGGTTATTCGGAAGCATCGTTTGTGGGAGACTTTCCTGGTTCAAAAACTTGGGTTTGCATGGGATGAGGTTCATGACGTGGCCGAACAATTGGAACATGTTAATTCTGCCCGGCTTATCGAAAAGCTGGATGAATTTCTTGGATACCCAAAAGTGGACCCGCATGGAGACCCTATTCCAGATAATAAAGGAAAAATAAAGGTTCAGCCACAGATTGCCATCGATCAGTTAAGTATCGGCTACCAGGGAAAGATTGCCGCGGTAAAGGACTCGGACTCAAACCTTCTCAAATACCTTGATAAAATCGGGGCGCGGCCCGGCATCAAAATTAAAATTTTAGGTAAAGAGGAATACGATGGGTCGATGGAAATTCTAATTGATGATCATCGCATCTTTATCTCAAAAGAAGTATCGCTAAACATTTTAGTGATTGAATGATATGACGCAAAATTCGCCCCGCAAGTCGCTCAGTGAAGTTCATGCATCGGTGGATGCCACCAATAGAAAAGGGATTAGAAAACTCTTTGCCTTTCTGGGCCCCGCCTATTTGGTTAGTGTAGGCTATATGGATCCCGGCAACTGGGCAACCGATATTGCGGGAGGTAGCCAGTTCGGATATTCCCTTATCTGGGTACTCCTAATGTCGAATCTGATGGCCTTGCTGTTACAAAGCCTGAGCGCCCGTCTTGGCGTGGTTCGCCAACTTGATCTTGCGCAGGCTTCGCGCAGCGAATATCGGCCCGCTATTAATTACTCCCTATGGTTTATGGCCGAGATTGCCATTGCCGCATGCGATCTGGCTGAAGTTTTAGGAATGGCCATTGGCTTGCAACTGCTTTTTGATTTACCTCTTGTTTGGGGAGTCTCGCTCACTGTCCTGGACACCTTAATCATCCTCGTATTACAAAGTTATGGGATGCGAAAAATGGAAGCCTTTATTATTGCTTTGGTAGCCATTATTGGAGGTGCTTTTTTTGTTGAGATGATTTTGGCCAAGCCAGACATGGGTGAATTGTTTGTAGGCTTTATCCCTTCGTTACCGAATGATACGGCTCTTTACATCGCTATTGGAATTATTGGGGCAACCGTTATGCCCCATAACCTATACCTGCATTCATCTCTTGTTCAAACGCGCAGAATCGATTCCTCCAGTGAAAAAGGAATCTGGTCTGCCATCAAGTACAATTTTATTGATTCAGCCATTGCGCTGAACGCAGCGTTTTTTGTTAATGCTGCGATTCTCGTTCTGGCCGCCTCTACATTCTTTAAAGCCGGCATGTTTGAAGTGGCCGAAATTCAGGATGCCCATAAACTGCTTGCCCCGCTTCTGGGTACTGAATTAGCTCCGCTTTTGTTTGGCGTTGCTCTGGTAGCCGCAGGACAAAGTTCCACCATTACCGGCACCCTGGCGGGACAGATCGTGATGGAAGGATATTTAAACTTGCGGATTGCTCCCTGGCTGCGAAGACTCATCACCCGGTTAATTGCCATTATCCCTGCCTACCTCGTAATTATTATTTATGGAGAAAGTGAGACCGGGGCCCTTCTGGTATTGAGTCAGGTGGTGTTAAGTCTTCAATTGGGTTTTGCAGTAATTCCGCTGATCCATTTTACGAGCGACAAAAAGAAGATGGGAATTTTTGTCAACAAGATCTGGGTTCAGATCATTGCATGGATAATTGCTTTCATCATTGTAGGACTGAATGTGCAATTGGTAATTCAAGAAGTAACCGGTTGGCTATATACTGCCGGAAATAACGCGTGGCTCATCTGGGTTACCGTAATTCCTGTTTGTATAATGGCAGCCCTGTTGCTAATGTATATTACGTTTAAACCATTTATCGATAAACGAAGTGTGGATAAAATCTCTCGCATTCCGCATGGTACAGCCGTAAAATTAACTGATGTGGTCAATCCTCTTTACAAACAGATTGCGATAACCATTGACTTTACCAGTGTGGACGCTATTGCCATTCGAAGCGCTTTTTCGCAAGGCGGAAAAGAAGCCCGGTACCTGCTTATCCACGTTGTGGAAACTGCGGGGGCTATGGTTTATGGAAGTTCTATTGCCGACAAAGAATCGAGCATAGATAAGGAGGCATTAAACAAGTATGTCCGGCAACTTACTGAAATGGGCTACAATGCAGAGATGAAAATTGGATATGGAAATCCAAAACGAAAAATTCCTGAAATGGTGAAAGAGTTTAAGGCCGATTTATTGGTGATGGGTGCCCATGGCCATAACCTGGTTAAGGACTTGATTTTCGGAACTACGGTAGATACCGTCCGCCATCGGGTGGAAATACCCGTATTGATTGTAAGAGAACAAGCGGCCTTATAGCAAAAGTCTGAAATCCTCTAACCATTCATGACTATCTTGCGCCATGGCTTCCGCATTTACTGAAGACACCATTATTGCTCTAGCAACCCCTCAGGGGGTAAGCGGACTTGCCGTCATTCGAATCTCAGGAAAGGAAGCCATTTCGATTACTCAAAAAATCTTTCATGGAAAGCGGTTGGAAGATCAGGCCTCGCATACAATTCATTTAGGTACGCTGGGTGAACCAGATAGAGCCATTGACGAAGTGATGATTTCCTTGTTTAAGGAACCCAATTCATTCACAAAAGAAAATTCGATAGAGATCTCTTGTCATGGATCACCCATAATTGTGCGGGAAATTATTAAGCTATTTCTAAAGCATGGCGTCCGCCTGGCTGAACCTGGGGAATTTACCAAGCGCGCTTTTCTGAATGGTCGTTTTGATTTAGCCCAGGCCGAAGCGGTGGCTGATCTTATTCATGCAGAAACAGACAATGCCCGGCAAGCAGCTTTGAACCAGATGCGCGGTGGCTTTTCGAATGAAATCACGCATTTGCGTGAAGAACTGATACACTTCGCTTCGCTGATAGAATTGGAACTTGATTTTGGAGAAGAAGATGTTGAGTTTGCCAAGCGCGATGATTTGTTGCAGTTGGTTGAAAAAATCCAAAAATACCTTACTCGCCTTATTGCCTCTTTCGAACAGGGAAACGTAATTAAAAATGGTATCCCAACCGTAATTGCAGGTAAACCCAATGCGGGCAAATCCACCCTGCTCAATGCCCTACTGAATGAAGAGAAAGCCATTGTCTCTGAAATTCCAGGCACTACCAGAGATGTAATTGAAGATGAACTCACTTTAGGGGGCGTCACTTTCCGTTTTATGGATACAGCCGGCTTGCGCGAAACACAAGATACCATTGAAGCCCTTGGTGTTTCCCGTAC
The DNA here is from genome assembly GCA_016787745.1 of Cyclobacteriaceae bacterium. Taxonomy (GTDB): domain Bacteria; phylum Bacteroidota; class Bacteroidia; order Cytophagales; family Cyclobacteriaceae; genus ELB16-189. The sequence continues at coordinate 4,670 of JAEUUB010000452.1, read as the reverse complement.
GCATGAGCGAATGAAAATAGCCGCCTTAATTCTTTATCTCTTTGATCTGTCAAACATTACCAGGGAAGAGATTGCCGAAGAGGAGACCAGGCTAAAGGAGATTGGCCGACCGTATATTAAAGTAGGAAACAAAGTAGACAAGGCCCCTAAGCAATTACTCAATTCCCTCAACGATCAGGATTTTGTGCTGATCTCCGCATCTTCAAAAACCAATCTGGATACACTTAAGGAAGAGATTTTAGCTAAGGTCAATATTCAGGAAGTAAAGCAAGGCGATGTGTTGGTAACAAATCTCAGACACTACCAAAAACTTATTGAAACCAACGAAGCATTAGAACGCGTTGCGGCAGGATTGAACTCCGGAATTACCGGTGATTTTCTTGCCATGGATATTCGCCAGGCACTGCATTTCCTTGGTGAGATTACAGGGCAGATCTCAAGCGATGACCTCCTCGCGAACATCTTTGCAAATTTTTGTATCGGAAAGTAACATAAAATCACTTTCCTCCATCCTTTATAAAATCCCTTAACTTTCGTAGCATTTTGCTCGGCAAAGAGTACACAATGATTGAAAAAGGCATTTTCCGCAATCAAAAGTTTTAAGCTATGAAAACCCTATCCACCATACTTAGTTTTCTATTAGTTCTGTCCGGCTCCAATTTTTCAGCATCTGCACAACCCAGCAAACACCGGGTAGTGGTGCTTACGGACATTGAAGCCGATCCGGATGATATGCAGTCGATGGTTCGGTTTCTTTTATATTCCAATCAATGGGATGTAGAGGGACTCATCGCCACAACATCAATCCATCAAAAAACCAGAGTGGCTCCCGAAAGCATTGTTAAAGTTTTGGATGCCTATAAAAAAGTTCAGCCAAATTTATTGCTGCACGAAAAAGGGTATCCTTCTTATGATCAGTTGAAACCTCTGGTAAAGAACGGCCTGGCTGTATATGGAATGGAAGGAGTTGGAAAAGGAAAAGATTCGGAGGGTTCAGATTGGATTGTTCAGTTGCTTGAAAAAAATGATGATAGACCCATTTGGTTTTGTGTTTGGGGCGGACCCAATGTGTTGGCACAGGCCCTCTGGAAAATTCAGTCAACAAAGAAACCGGCAGAAGCAAAAAAGATTTATCAAAAGGTAAGGGTTTATACTATTTCTGATCAGGACGATAGTGGACCGTGGATTAGAAAAACTTTCCCTGACCTATTTTTTGTTGTAACTCCCGGCTACAATTACTCTTATGCTACCTGGATTGGATTGCCTTTCGCGGCTCCGGGCTCCAACAAAGAAGTAGTGTCGAATGAATGGCTTGCTAAAAACATTCAGCAAGGGCATGGTCCGTTGGGTGCGATTTACCCCGATGTTGCCTACGGCATGGAAGGCGACACCCCCTCATTTTTAAATCTGATTAACAACGGACTGAGTGATCCTGAACATCCTGATTTTGGTGGCTGGGGGGGTCGGTATGAATTATATCTTCCCGAATTCAGGGACTCGAATGCAGGCAGGTTTAGAAGGGAAGGTTGGCCAAAGGATGAACCCGAAGCACGGGCCATTTGGACGAACGCAAACGACTCCGTTTTTTCTGCGGTCGACAATCAAAGTTATGTAACCAATCAGGCAACCATCTGGCGTTGGCGCGAAGCAATTCAAAATGATTTTGCCGCACGCATGCTATGGTGCACTAAGGAATTTAATGAAACAAACCATGCACCGGTTGCAAAGCTTGCCCATGCTGAAGTATTCACGGTGAAGTCGGGTGAGCAATTCCATCTTAATGCCGATGGATCTTTCGATCCCGATGGTGACTCGATGAGCTTTTTATGGTTTCAGTACAAAGAGGCCGGAAGCTATCCGGACAATGTAAGTTTCAGGCCCTACGCAAACAATCTTTATGATTTGCCTGTAACGGCTCCAAAAGTAACAAAGCCACAAACCATTCATTTTATATTACAGGTGAGGGATAAAGGAACCCCGGCTCTGGTGAGTTACAAAAGAGTTATTGTTACTGTAACACCTTAGTTAATCAAAATGAAAAATATCTCGTCAGGGTCTCAAAACACAACAATACTTACAATCCCTCAAGACGCCCACTGCTGAGCCTTGCCTCAATTTCGCCCAATGTTTAAGGTCGGTGAACTGCTCCAGTCTCGCCACCCGTGGGGGCAGACACCCCAAAGGCCGCAAGACCCATTTACCTTTTTTGGGTTAAACAACTAAACTTTTTACTTAAAAATTTTACATGGTATCGAATCAGTAATTACATTTACATAGAGCAATAATTTTATTACTCTATTACCCGAAAAAAAATAAAAAACTATGGCAAAGAAGAAAGCAAAAAAAGTAGCTAAAAAAGGGAAAGCAAAACCTAAGAAAGCAGCTAAAAAACCAGCCAAGAAGTCGGCTAAAAAGGCAATCAGAAAAGTAGCTAAAAAGGTGGCTAAGAAAGTAAAGAAAGTAGCCGCCAAAGTGAAAAAGGCTGTTAAGAAAGCAGTGAAGAAGAGAGCGGCTAAGCGTGCTGCCCCTAAGGCCGTTGCGCCTGCACCAGCACCCGCACCTACTCCTGTAGCGCCTCCTCCGGCACCTACTATGGACACTCCGGAAGGTTCAGGGTTTTCCATGTAAAGGTAATTCCTTTATCATCTTTAAAAGAGCGATCATGGTCGCTCTTTTTGTTTTATACAAAGTAGATTCGGGTCGGTGTTTTGCGGGCAATTATTGGTAACTTGCCTGCTTACCTTTTAGGAAATAAATCAAGCCATTATGAATAACCGAAGACTACCCTTTATCATCCTTGCCATTATTGCATTCATTGTAATCCTGGCATTGTCGTCCAGCCTGTTTTATACTATCAGCGCTACTGAGCGAGCTGTTATCTTCTACCCGTTTGGGATGGGTTTAGATAAAGACAACATTATCGGGCCGGGCACCCACATGAAAGCCCCCTGGAATGAGGTTTACTTGTATAAGGTAAACGAAATGTCATCGGAAGAAAATATGGATGTACTTGATAAAAATGGTTTATCCATCCACATTGACATAACCGTGCGCTACTACCCTATTCCCGATAAAATCGGTTACATCCACGAGCAATTCACTACCGACTACGAGGCCGTGTTAGTGATCCCCGAGGTACGGTCGACTGTACGCCAGGTAATGGGGCGCTATACGGCCGAGGAAATTTATTCCACCAAACGAGCTGAAGTTGAAACTGCCATCACCACGGAAACAGAGACAATTCTTAATCGGAAAAACGTACATGCGACCGCGGTTCTTATCCGTTCCATTATGCTGCCCGAGCAAATCAAGGTTGCCATCGAAAATAAATTACAGCAAGAACAGGAAGCTCTGGCCTATCAGTTTAGACTGGATAAGGAAAAGAGCGAGGCAGAACGCAAACGGATTGCCGCGGAAGGGGAATCAAGAGCCAATAACATTATCAACAATAGTTTAACAGATAAACTGTTAAAGATGAGAGGCATTGAAGCCACCATGGAACTTGCCAAATCCCCCAACAGCAAAGTAGTGATCATCGGCTCGGGAAAGGACGGCATGCCGCTGATATTGGGAAACAATTAATTCTTACCAACACTCTTTTTTCTATTAACCGAACCCTCTATCTTTAAAACCTAAGACTTAAGACTAAATTTTGAGACATGGCGAAATCGGCAACATTAACAATCGATGGTAAATCCTATACATTTCCAATCGTAGAAGGTTCGGAGGGCGAGCAGGGAATTGATATCAGTAATCTGTTGGAAACAACGGGCACCGTTACCCTCGACTTTGGCTATAAAAATACAGGAGCCACAACCAGTGCCATCACTTTTCTGGATGGCGACAAAGGTATCCTCCGCTATCGTGGATATTCGATTGAAGACCTTGCCGCCAAATCAACCTTTCTGGAAGTTTGTTATCTGTTAATTTTTGGTGAGTTGCCAAACACCGATCAGCTAAATACATTTTCGAAAGACATTCAGAACCACACCATGGTTCATGAAGATATAAAGAAGATTCTGGATGGATTTCCTTCCACCTCCCACCCCATGGGTGTATTGGCTTCACTCTTTTGTGCACAAACCGCCTTCTACCCTGAGTCACTAGACCCCAACCGGTCTTCGGAACTAGTTTATTTAAGTATTGTACGGGCCCTCGCAAAAATGCCTACGTTTGCCGCCTGGGCTTATAAAAATGAAGTGGGGCATCCGGTAAACTATCCCGATAACTCGTTGGACTACTGCTCGCGGTTTTTGAAAATGATGTTTGCCTTACCGGCCGAGGATTATGAAGTGGACCCGGTGGTGGCAACAGCGCTCGATAAACTCCTCATCCTGCATGCCGACCATGAGCAAAATTGTTCTACCTCAACAGTGCGCATTGTTGGTTCTTCCAAGGCCAGCATCTATTCGTCCATTTCAGCGGGCATTAATGCCCTTTGGGGACCGCTGCACGGTGGCGCGAATCAGGAAGTAATTTTAATGCTTGAGCAGATTAAAAAAGATGGTGGCGATACGGAGAAATGGATTGCCAAAGCAAAAGACAAGAATGATCCATTCCGCCTGATGGGCTTTGGCCACCGTGTTTATAAGAACTTTGATCCTCGGGCTAAAATCATTAAAAAAGCAGCCGATGATGTTTTGGAAAAATTGGGGGTTAATGATCCTACC
>JAEUUB010000441.1 GCA_016787745.1 Cyclobacteriaceae bacterium | reverse complement strand
CAAGTGGCTCATAAATTAGCGGAGATTTATAAAGTTGTTGTTTAGTAAAACTTTAGAAATACCTGTTAGCTGATTATCTCACATAATTGGCTAATTTTAATCATGCCGCCTTTCGTATCATTTATTGGATCAGGTAATGTTGCCTGGCACTTAGCTCCGGCCTTAGACAACGCGGGTTTTGTGGTAAAAGAAGTTTACAGCCGCAATCCACAGAAGGCGGCCATGCTTACAGAACGTCTCTATCAGGCCGAAGTAAAGGCATCGCTGGATTTCTCAACAAGCGCTTCATCTGTCTTTATTATTGCCGTAAGCGATGAAGCCATACGCACCATCGCACAGGAGATCATCGTACCCGAAGATGCTATTTTGATACATACATCCGGAAGCCAGCCGATTACCGAACTGCAATTTGCGGCCACCCAAAATTTAGCCGTTCTCTACCCCCTGCAAACATTTACAAAAAATCAAAAAATAGATTTTAAGAACGTGCCGCTGTTTATTGAAACCCACACGCAGGAAGCAGAGCAGGTTCTCATGCAAATAGCAAAAAATATTAGCAGTGAAGTAAGAAAAATAGCTTCGACAGAACGGAAAGCGCTGCACGTGGCCGCTGTATTCGCTTCCAACTTCACCAACCATATGTTAACGATTTCGCGTGAGATTATGCGGGAAAATAGTCTTGATTACGATTGGCTAAAACCGTTAATCAACGAAACCATTCGAAAAAGTTTTTACTTAGGCCCTGAAGATGCGCAGACCGGTCCGGCCAAGCGTGCTGATCTTGATATTCTGGATAGTCATTTGGAATTTCTTAAAGAGCAACCGCCAATAGCCGAAATATATAAGGTGGTAAGTCAACACATTATTGACACCCATTATCAGGGGTAATAAAAAAAGGATCAGATTCTCTCTGACCCTTTCCTGATGCTTCCACAGTCTTTTATAGATGGGTTCTAATACTTGATGATACTCTTATTTTCCGGTTTCAGCAACCTGTACTTCTCCACGTATAGTAAGTTGTACAAATCCCGTTTCGATATTAGCGGTAACAGTAACTGTCTTATTAAAAGCTCCGGGTGAAGCGGCATTATAGGTTGCCTTAATAAAGCCTTGTCCGCCTGGCATAACAGGCTCTTTGGTCCAATCAGGGGTAGTGCAACCGCACGATGCCTGAACATTGGTTATTATCAAAGGGGTTTTTCCGGTATTGGTGAATTTAAACTCATGGGTAGCCGGGATGCCCTGCTTGATTTTACCAAAATCGTGGCTTGTGTTATCCCAGGTGAAAACGGCCATATCCGTCTTTACTTCATTAGGACTGATTGTGGTAGCGGGTACCTGGGCATAGGTTGCAAATGCAAATGCCATTAAAATCACGCTAAAAAATAACTTTTTCATTTCTACTTTGATTTAAGGGTTAAACTTAGGTTGTTCTTTTGAACCTTACAAACTTCGGACTCAAAAACCAGACCATGTGTTAAGGGGTTTGTAAAAGATGTTAAGGACTTGTTAATCCTCAAAAACCGGGTTTAAATACTGCCTACCTTTGTAAGGTGAGCAGATTAACGCTTAGAATTGTAATAATTCTTGCCGGCCTAAGCATAGCCGGAATAACAGCTACCCAAATATATTGGGTGCGCAAGGCCTTTGATTTAAAGGAGAACCAATTTAATCGGGATGTTACTGTAGCCCTTACCAATGTGGCCACAAAAATTCTGGAAATTACCAAAACCCCAACAGCGGCCAATAATCCCGTCACCCAACTAACCACCAACTATTTCGTTGTGTTAGTAAATGGCCCCATTGATAATAATCTGTTAGAGTTTTTATTGATAACGGAATTCGAGAAGCGAAACATCAAAGCGGATTTTGAATACGGCATTTACGATTGTATGGAGCAATGTATGGAGGGAGGAAAACAGATTTCGCCAAAGCATACAGCTTCGTTGGTGAATTTTAGCGAGCTCCCCGCCTGGAATAATGATGGGTATTATTTTGGCGTTCAATTTCCAATGGTGGAAGCCACGCTGATTAGTCAGATGGGTATCTGGGGATTCTCCTCCATTGTAATGCTGATTGTAATTTTCTTCTTCGTATACACGTTGTTTGTAATTTTAAAACAAAGGCGTCTTTCTGAGATTCAAAAAGATTTCATCAATAACATGACCCACGAGTTTAAAACTCCTCTTTCAACCATTGCTATTTCCACCTCCGTTCTAAAAGACCCGGGAATTATCCATACTCCTGAGCGGCTTTTGAACTACGCTACCATTATTGACAACGAAAATCAGCGCCTGAAGCAACAAGTGGAACGCGTGTTGCAAATGGCGCGTCTTGAAAATGAAGAAGTGGGCCTTAAGAGAGAAATTTGCGATCTCCATGATATAATCTGGGAAGCTTCCGAAAGTAATCTGGCATCAAAGGCAACTCTCGAATTAGTTCTCGAAGCCAGCCCGTCAACCGTATTGGCAGACAAACTTCATTTAACGAATGTGATTTTCAATTTGCTTGACAATGCTATTAAGTACAATAAACAGCAACCCCTAATTCGGATTTCCACATCGCATGCCCATGGAAATATTTTTTTGAAGATTGAAGACAATGGGATCGGGATAAAACAAGATGACCAGAAAAAAATCTTCCATCGGTTTTATCGGGTACCTACAGGGAACCTGCATGATGTAAAAGGGTTTGGCCTTGGGTTAAGTTATGTAAAGCTTATTGTCGAGGCGCATAAAGGAAAAATTACGCTGACGAGCGAACCCAATAAAGGAAGTTGTTTTTCCATTGTTTTACCCGTGCAAAAAAAATGAGCGCTAAAATTCTTTTAGTTGAAGACGACCCTAATCTGGGATTTGTTATTAAAGATAACCTGGGGTTGAAGGGTTATGAAGTTACTCTTCGATCCAACGGGGAAGAAGGTCTTCATACTTTTTATCAAAACTTGTTTGATATCTGCATCTTAGATGTGATGCTACCCAAAAAAGATGGGTTTACCCTCGCACAACAGATTCGTGAAAAGAATCAACAAATTCCCATTCTCTTTGTAACCGCAAAGTCAATGCTCGAAGACAAAATTATTGGATTTCAAAGTGGGGGCGATGACTATCTGATAAAACCTTTTAGCATGGAGGAGCTTTGCATGCGCATTGAGGTTTTCTTGCGCAGAAGCAGTTCATTGACAAAAGAGGAGAGTTTCACCTTAGGCTCTTTTCAATTCGATTGTCAAAATTTTACACTCTATCATCAGCAACAGGAAAGAACCCTTACACAAAAAGAAGGTGAAGTATTGAAATTGCTCTGTACTAATAAAGGCCGTGTACTAAAGCGGGAAGAGATTCTAAAGTCAGTGTGGGGCAACGATGATTATTTTCTGGGTCGCTCTATGGATGTTTTTATTTCCAAGCTCAGAAAATATTTAAAAGAAGATCCGAGGATCCAAATCATTAACTACCATGGTGTGGGTTTTCGATTGGAGGATTCTTCCCAATAGAACTGATTATCCGATCAATCGCTCTATGATATTGTCAACAGACATGGCTTCAGCCTCTGCCTTAAAATTGCGAACAATGCGATGACGCAACACCGGGCGCGCTACAGCTTGCACATCTTCAATATCGGGTGAATATTTTCCATTAAGTAAGGCATTGCACTTAGCCCCCAGAACCAGATATTGAGAAGCCCGTGGGCCGGCACCCCACTCTAAGAATTCATTGGCGATAGCCGAGCCTTGTGCCCCTGGCCGTGTCGCCTGACTTAGTTTTACGGCATACTCCACAACGTTATCCGCAATGGGTACTCGCCTCACAAGGTGTTGAAAGGATATAATTTCTTCGCCCGTCAATACCTTATTTACTTTCAGTACATCATCGGCAGTCGTATTCTTAACAATATCTATTTCCTGCTGGTAGGTCGGGTAATCAAGAAAAATGTTAAACATAAACCGATCGAGCTGGGCTTCGGGAAGCGGGTAGGTACCTTCCTGCTCAATTGGGTTTTGTGTTGCTAAAACAAAAAAAGGTTGGGGTAACTTGTATTGATGCCCCGCAATAGTAACAGCATACTCTTGCATTGACTCTAAAAGAGCCGCTTGTGTTTTAGGTGGGGTTCGGTTAATCTCATCCGCCAAAATGATATTGGCAAAAATGGGGCCTTTTACAAACTGAAAATTTCTCTCTTTATCCATCGTCTCGGCACCAATAATGTCCGAGGGCATCAGGTCGGGTGTAAATTGAATTCTTTTAAATTGTAAATCCAGCGAAGTGGCGATAGTCTGCACCAAAAGCGTTTTGGCAAGCCCTGGAACACCCACCAATAGCGAATGACCTTGACAGAAGATACCTGTCAGGATGAGTTTAACCACATCATCCTGTCCCACTACCACTTTTGCAATTTCGCTTTTCAACTTTTGAAATGCTTGCTTCAGCGCATCGGCCGCCTCTACATCATTAGAGAAAATATTTGCCATAAAAAATGTTTACTGAAAGATAGCATTTTACCGCTTTGGATAGGAAGAGAACTACACCAACGGCACTACTCAAGTATTTTACAATACTTATAGGCTGGATCAATGTTAATAAAAACATCCTGACGCGCCTTGGTAAACCACTTATCAAGAGCTAAATCTTTTTTCTCGGCCAACGCAGCAGATTGAATCCTGCTCCAATCGTCTTTAAGATTGGCTGCATGAGGTGCCAACTTCCTCTTGAAGTACAGGATACGCACGGCATCTTTACCATCGTCCGTTCTGTACTGAAGCGGCTTTGAAATATTCCCCACTTTCATGGTATCAATATTTAGGTACACAACAGGATCGATATCCCGCATAGAGATTTTGGTCGACCCATCGTTGTCAGTAAAAAATCCGCCCATTCCCTTTGTGTTGTCATCCTCTGAATATTCTTTGGCCATCTGCTCAAAATTCAACTTCTCTGTCACAATTTGCGTCCTTAGGCTATCGAGGTATTTTTCGGCATCAGCAATGTCTTGCGCGGATGGCACTGCCGAGATGAGAATATGCCGGGAGTGATATTCATTTCCTCTGCGATCCAATAACTGCATAATATGAAAGCCAAACTGAGACTTAAAGGGCATGGATACTTCACCCACCTTTAGTTTAAAAGCCATAGCTTCAAATTGTGGCACCATGGCCCCCCTGCCTACATACCCTAAATCGCCCCCGTTGTATTGCGCGCTTGGGTCTTCTGAATTCTTCATCGCCAGTTCTTCAAAGCTTTCCCCTTTCAGGATTCGTGCCCGTAAATCAAGCAATTTATTTTTTGCCTCCTCTTCCTGCGCAGCACTTACTTTAGCCACCCGCACAATTTGCGCCACCTCCACATCGCTTGAATAAAATGGCAAGCTGTCTTCCGGAATTTTATTGAAGAATCGTTTGATTTCAGCGGGCGTTACTGTGATGCCTTTTGTTATCCGCGAAGTCATCTCCCGGGCAATTAATTGTTCGCGAATTTGCTCGCGCAACTCCAGTTTTATTTGTTCCATAGATTTGCCGTACGCACGCTCTAACGCTTCAGGCGAATTCCCCGAACTTTGTAAAATCATGGCCATTCTTTGCTCGGTATTTCCGTCTACCTCAATGTCGGTAACAATCACTGAGTCTATCTCAGCCTTGGCAACCATAAGTTTATTTAAAATGAGGCGGTTAAATAATTCACATCGCGCTTCATCCGATCCCGGGTTTCCATCGGCCAGATAGGCCTGATATCCCACCTCGAGTTCTGATTTCAAAACGATATAATTATCTACTTTGGCAATGATTTTATCTACTACAAAACCAGTATCCTGACCGAATACAGGAGAAGAAAACATCCCCACCCAAAGCAGACTACTGATCAAAAACCTCAAAAACTTTACTTTTAGCCGCATTTTCATAAACATCGTCTTCCAATTTTCGCGCAAGTTCAACTTTTCTTTTATTAATTATAATGTTTTTGATGTCCTCTTTAACGAATTCAAGAGGCGATACGTTATCCGAAATCTTATACGCATCTATTTTCAGGAAATACAAAAATTCTTCATCGCTGGTTTCATAAAAATTATAACTCCGCAAAAACTGAATTTTATTGGGGATCTCAGCCAACGGAGAATTCACTACCAGCTTATCAAATTCAATCCACGAAGAATCGGACAAATGATAGGCCGCGGAAAAGCTAAGACAATAGGATCTCAGTTCTGTTATGTCTTTTTCCTTTTTGGAATACATCAATTCCTTAATCCGCTTGGTACGGGGTGCTTCTTTAGGCACTTTTATAAATGTTCCCTGAATGATATTCTGCTTTAAAATAAAATTGTCGAGCCCTTCTTTATAATATTCCTGAATCTCGCGCTCCGAAACGCTATCGTCCAGATTTTTTTTGATGTAATAATTCTGGTACTCATAGCCTATCAAACTATAGCGATAGTCTAGTACTTTTCGTTCCACCTCAGCCTCGTTTATGTCAATGTTTTTCATGGCTTCGTTAATAACCAATTGCTTGCGAATCCAACTGTTTATATAAACTGTTACCCTCGCCACACTATCTTCGCGCAACGTGCCTGCAGGAATAATTCCGACCAATTCATCCTGATACAAAAATGAATTGTGCACCCGGGCTACAGCTTTGCGGGTATCACTTGCTTCCGCCTGTTCATTCTTCATTCGAATAAATTCGCAACCGCTTACTGCAATGGCTATCACTAAGGAAGCAACTTTACCTACCACCGATATGAGTTTTAGCTTTCGCAACTACTTTTTGGTTAATTCTGCTAAAACGATTTTTTTACCTTTATTATTGATTTTCACCGGATATTTTTCGCGAAGTTTCTTTATCCAATTCTTTTCCAGATCATCCTGATAATCGGAAATAACCTGAGCCCGGGCCTCTTCAAAACTTTCAATTCCCGGGGGTACCAGGCGTTTTACCTCTACAAGATAAAACAGTCCATCCGATTCTGTTTCATGCAA
>JAEUUB010000425.1 GCA_016787745.1 Cyclobacteriaceae bacterium | reverse complement strand
CCTTATTACAAAAGCCCAATGCCTGATATAAATTATTCAGCTTTCGCCTCGTCCGATGGTTTCGCCTTCGCGGCACTCATCTTCTCTTTCAACGCACTCAATGCTTCGATATCACCCAAGGTAGATTTCTCAGACTCCTGATTAATCTTATCGATGCTCTTGCCTTTCGCGGCCGGCTTCTTTCTTGGCGCGGACGTTTGCTGGGGTGCAGCTGCTTTCTCCTCTTCCGTTGACCAGGTCGCTTTCAAGCTTAATGAAATGCGTCTGTCATCTTTAGAGAACTCAAGCACTTTGAAATCGTGCGCTTCGCCCACTTCCGGCTTGCTCTCGTCTTCCTTCACCAGGTTTTTGGCAGCACAGAACCCTTCAATACCATACGGTAATTCAAGCACAGCGCCCTTATCATTCTTGCTGATGATGGTACACTTATGTGTTGAACCCGGAGTAAAGATTGTCTCGAAAGTATCCCATGGATTTTCTTCCAGGTGCTTGTGGCTTAGCGCCAACCTGCGGTTGGTAGCATCCAATTCCAATACCTGAACATCCAGGGATTCACCCACCTTAATAAATTCAGAAGGGTGTTTGATCTTCTTGGTCCAGCTTAGATCCGATACGTGCACTAAGCCGTCAATACCTTCTTCTAATTCGATAAACAAACCAAAATTGGTAAGGTTGCGCACAATTCCTTTATGGGGTGTGCCTACCGCGTACTTCGCCAATACATCTTGTCTTGTCCATGGATCTTCAGTCAATTGCTTAATGCCTAACGACATTTTGCGCTCTTCGCGATCGATGGTCAAAACAACGGCTTCCAGTTCGTCTCCTACTTTAATAAAGTCTTGTGGATTGCGCAGGTGCTGAGACCAGCTCATTTCACTTACGTGGATTAAGCCTTCTACACCCGGCTGCAATTCCAGGAATGCTCCGTAGTCAGCCACGTTAACAATCTTGCCTTTCACTTTTGATCCTACGGCAATATCCGCAGCGAGTGATTCCCAAGGATGAGGCGTTAATTGCTTCATGCCCAAAGAAATCCGCTTCTTATCTTCATCGAAGTCAAGTACAACCACCTTCACCACCTGGTCAAGTTTCAATAACTCTTCCGGATGGCTGATACGACCCCATGAAATGTCCGTGATATGAAGTAATCCGTCTACACCTCCTAAATCGATAAATACACCGAAGTTGGTCATGTTCTTGATCACCCCTTCCAATACCTGACCTTTCTCGAGGTTGGTTAAGATCACCGCCTTTTGTTGTTCAAGGTCTTTCTCGATCAACACTTTGTGCGATACCACTACGTTATCGTTGGTGTAGTTGATTTTAACCACCTTCACCTCAATGTTCTTATTTACATAGATATCAAAATCGCGGATGGGCTTCACATCAATTTGTGAACCCGGCAAGAATGCTTCAATGCCAAATACATCTACAATCAAACCACCTTTGGTTCTGCGTTTTACAAAACCTTCAATTACCTCATCTTTATCCAAAGCCTTCTGTACGTTCTCCCAGCCTTTCAGCAACTTGGCTTTTCTGCGGGAAAGAACTAATTGACCCATGGCATTTTCGCGCTCTTCAATGAAGAGGTCAACGGAATCACCAATCTTTAAAGAAGGTTGATCCTTGAATTCAGCCAACGGTACAAGACCGTCTGACTTAAAGCCGATATTGAGGATTACATCCCGATCATTTATTCCTACAACAACACCTACCACCAGTTCACTTTCATTAACTGATGTAACGGTGCCTTCGTATTTCTTCAACAGCGCATCCCGGTCTTTGGTCGAATAGCCTTCGCCAAATCCTTTGCGATCATACGCATCCCAATCAAAGTTTTCGGTAGATACGGAAGATTCAGTAGCTGCTTTGCGGGCAGTTACATCTTTGATCATGCGACTGATTCCTTCCTCTTCTTCTGCTTTTTTAGCTTGTTTGAACTCAGT
>JAEUUB010000424.1 GCA_016787745.1 Cyclobacteriaceae bacterium | reverse complement strand
AAGTTTCGCGTCTCTTAGGCTCATAACTTCTGGTAATGACAGATCCGATTTTTTGGCCGCAAACTTCCTTACGATTTGCCACCCCACCCAGGTTCCAATACGGCCCGGAGCCTGATCTCCCACCTCATAGGTTTTAGGTCGTTCGGCAATATATCGTTGTTTTGCCTGCGCGTTGGTGGCAAAAAACACTTCGTCTTCAACTAGTCTTTTCCAGATTAGATCCTGATTGACCCGGGCACCCGCTATTTCTTTTGCTGTATAGCCAATGAAAATACTATCAGGCACACAGGGCATCATGTGTTTGGCAAAGTAATACGCCTTTCCGTAGGTGATCATGTCGGCTAATACCGTACGATCGCTTAGATCGGTAGTATTATATCGGCCATCAATGCCATAGAGTAACATTACCGAGGGCACAATAAAATCCTTTTGGTACCTGCGTAACATATACTCGTACATATTAGGGCGGTAACGTGCCCCCGTGCCTAAATAGTAATCCAATCCCACAACAATCAGGGAGTCGCTTACATAGAGATCGCTTTCCAATCCCGTAACGATGGTTTGTATTTTTGGAACTTGAAAATCGGGATAATAATATTTAAGCGTTGTAAAAGCATTTTTAAACTCTTCTCTTAAATAAGACCCATCTCCATACACGCGCTTAGTTTCAAGCAAGAGGGTGTCGATGTGTGGATTTGAAAATCGTGCATAGAGTTCATTGATAAACACAGAGTCATTGGGGTATGCATTTCGGTTAAAAACAAAGTCACGTATGGCTGTGTGGCGCGATAAGAAATCGACCAATTGTTGTTTGCTGGTAACTGCAGGAAGGGAATCCTCGAGCGACTCATAGGTAAGATCAAGGACAATATTTTTAGTATCGGGAATAACCTCACATTTTTCTTCCGGATTGGAATTACATCCTGCCAGTAAAAGTAAAAATGATATAAAAAACAGCAGACGCATAAACTCAATTTTTGAAGTGTGAAGATGTGGAAAGTTTAATAGACCGCAAAGCCGGCTATAAACTGTGCATTTTGTTTGATACGTGTTTTTCGGTGGATTGCAATTCTTACCGGTTATGTTGAATTTGCAGACTTAAATCTTTTCCTGTGCCTTCACAACTTAAACACATAGCCGTTGCCGGTAATATCGGATCAGGGAAAACTACCCTGGCAGAAAAATTGTCCAAACACTACGGATGGAACCCACTTTATGAGTCGGTTGATCACAATCCGTACTTGCGCGATTTTTATGATGATATGACGCGCTGGGCGTTTCATCTTCAGATCTATTTTCTAAACAGCCGATTTAACCAGGTGCGGCAAATCCGCGAAAGCGATAAAACAATTATTCAGGATAGAACCATTTATGAGGATGCGCATATCTTTGCTGCTAACCTGCATAAAAGCGGCCATATTAATGAACGGGATTATTCAAGCTATCTCGACATTTACAATTCGATGATCAGTTTTGTTCAACCACCCGATTTACTCATTTACCTGAAGGCTGATATTCCTAAACTCGTTCAACAGATTCAAAAACGCAATCGTGATTATGAGTTTAACATCAAGCTGGACTATCTACGCACCCTCAATGAGCATTACGAAAAATGGATTAATGGGTATACCCAAGGCAAACTGTTAACGATTGACGTTAACAACATGGATTTTGTTGAACGGGTTGAAGACTTTTCATTTATCGTAGGGAAAATTGAATTGGAACTGTACAGTTTATTCAGTTAATGAAAGCGCTCACATTTCAGGGCAAAGAAACAATTCGCTACGAATCCATTCCTGATCCGGAAATTTTATCACCCACAGATGCGATTGTAAAAGTTACTCTTTGTGCAATCTGTGGATCGGATTTGCATGTTTATCATGAACATGAGAAGGGACTTGATCAGGGCACAGCCATGGGCCATGAGTTTACCGGAGAAATAGTTGCCGTTGGGAAAGACGTGAAAGTCATGCGGACAGGCGACCTGGTGATGAGCCCATTCACAACCAATTGCGGCAATTGCTTTTACTGCAACATCGGGTTAACCTGTCGGTGCATCCGTGGTCAGTTATATGGCTGGCGCGAAAATGAAAATGGATTGCATGGCGGTCAGGCAGAATAT